>JAAYGQ010000107.1 GCA_012727635.1 Tissierellia bacterium
CTCTGCAGATTGCAGAAATGAAACCAAAAGCCAGCTATTATGATGTGGTGCTAAATTGTAAAGATGCAGTAGCAATTACCACCATTGCTAAGGATTATGGTAAATCTGGCCGCTGGCTTAATGAATATTTACACGATTTGGGAGTCCAGTTTCGTCAAGGTAAGATTTGGCTTCTTTATCAGAAATATGCCCAACACGGTTATACAGCAACTAAGACCCATAGCTATCCAGGTAGTGATGGCATTATGCACTCTAAAATACACACCTATTGGACACAAAAAGGAAGGCTTTTTATCTATGAGCTTCTTAAGGATAACGGGATACTGCCTTTAATAGAGCAGGAATTTTAGGAGGGGAGAACATGGATAAATACAACACTGAAGGCTATAAGGATTTAACTGCCTATAAAGCTTTAAGAAATATTGAAAAGGAAGAAGAAAACTTTAATAGATTAAAACTCATTTATGTGTGCTCTCCCTTTGCCGGCGATGTGGAATACAACATCTCTAGAGCCAGAGGATATAGCAGGTTTGTTATGAGTAAAGGCTTTATACCACTGGCTCCCCATCTTTTATTCCCACAGTTTTTAGATGATGAGGATAAGGAAGAGAGGGAGATTGGAATTACCTACGGTCTTTATCTACTGAAGAAGTGTAATGCCATCTGGGTCTTTGGTGGGAAACTCTCGGAGGGAATGTTAAGGGAAATTAAATGGGCCAAAAGATACGGTATTCCTCTTAGATATTTTAATGATAGATGTGAGGAGGTTTTTAAAGGATGAAATTTACTTTATATGCATCAGATACAAAAGGCAATCTTTCAAACTGCCTTTATCCTAGGAAGATAGAAGTTGTAGATACGGCCTCCTTTATAGAAGCGATAAAGTTTGACCATGTAAGTGCTAAATATAAAGATAATTACCGCAGCAATGCCAATTTTATAAAATCAGATAATCTAGTCCTTGATTGTGATAATGACCACTCAGATGATCCTAATGACTGGGTTACTTCCCTAGATGTTGCTATGGTTTTTTCAGGTATCCCCTTTGTGATTGCGTACAGTAGAAACAATCAAAGGGAAAAGGGCAGCAAGTCAGCCCGGCCCAGGTTTCATGTTTACTTCATGATTCCAGAGATAACAGACCAAGCGGAGTATGCCTACCTAAAACAGCAGATTGCATCAATGTTTCCCTACTTTGACACAAATGCTATTGACAGTGCAAGGTTTATTTTTGGTACTGACAATGCTGTGGTTGAAGTTTTTGAAGGGGATAAAAGCATCTTAGGGCTTATTGATGAGACCATCTTTAGTAATTGGGATGAAGAGCAGGAAGAAATACCTGAGGGAAAACGTAATAATACAATGTCTCATTATGCTGGGCGTATTATTAAGCGATTTGGTAATACGGATGAGGCTTATGAGCTTTTCCTAAAACAAGCTGAAAAATGCAATCCACCTCTTGAAGATAGGGAGTTAAAGGTTATCTGGGCCAGTGCCATTAGCTTTGGAAAGAAGATAAGCTTTCAAGAGGATTACATCCCACCTGAAAAATATAATGCCGAATTTGGCTTAAAACCACCTGAGTATTCGGATATCGGACAGGCTGAGGTTTTTGTTAGAGAATATCAAGATACTGTTCGCTATTCAACTTCCACTAAGTTTCTTGTTTATAACGGTAGCTACTGGGAGGAGTCAGACTTAAAGGCCCAAGGTTTATCTCAGGATTTAGCTAACCGACAAGTGGAAGAGGCTGATGTTTTGCTTAAAAAAGCAAGGGAAGAAATGAGGGAGAATGGAGCCCTCGAACTACTCGATAGCTTAACTACTAAAAAAGCCATTAGCCTTTTTAATAAAGAGCAGTCCCATTCTTATAGCCGGTACCTAATGGCAGAGAATTATAAGAAATATGCCATCAAACGAGGAGACACTAGGGCGATTCATGCAACAACGAAAGAGGCTATGCCGATGCTCGAAATTGAGCAAAAAGAGCTGGACCAGGATGAGTTCTTGCTAAATACTCCTTCTTGTACGATCGATCTAAGAACGAGTGAAAAGCTAGAGCATGATCCTCTTCACTTTATTACTAAACAGACCGCTGTAGACCCCGATACTGAAAACTTAAAACTCTGGCTGGATGCTTTAGATGTTTTCTTCCAAGGCGATGAAGAACTCATAGATTATGTACAAAAAGTAACTGGTCTTGCCACAATCGGAAAAGTTTATGAAGAAGCAATGATTATCGCTTATGGTGATGGGAGAAATGGAAAGTCAACCTTCTGGAACGCCATCGCACGTGTGCTTGGAAACTACAGTGGTGCCATTTCAGCAGATATCCTAACAGTTGGTTGCAAAAGAAACGCTAAGCCTGAGTTAGCTGAAGCTAGGGGCAAGCGGCTTCTTATCGCAGCAGAGTTGGAGGAAGGTATGAGGCTTAGCACTTCAAACGTAAAACAGCTAAGTTCTACAGATGAAATTAATGCTGAGAAGAAGTATAAAGCACCCTTTAAGTTTGTCCCATCTCACACTCTGGTTTTATATACAAACCATTTACCTAAGGTAGGGGCTATTGACGAGGGAACTTGGAGAAGGCTTATTGTTATCCCCTTCCAGGCAAAGCTCGAAGGAACATCGGATATTAAGAATTATGGTGACCATCTTTTCACCAAGGCAGGTGGGGCTATCCTCTCCTGGGCCATTGATGGCGCAAAGAAAGCCATTGAAGAAGATTACAAAATCCATAAACCCCAAATCGTACAAGATGCCATCGGAAAGTATAGGGAATCTAATGACTGGTTTAATCATTTCATCATTGAGTGTTGTGAGATTGGAGAGGATTTTGAAGAAAAGTCCGGAGAGCTCTATCAAGAATACAGGGCATTTTGCTTCAGGACTGGAGAGTACACCAGAAGCACAGCGCAAG
>JAAYGQ010000108.1 GCA_012727635.1 Tissierellia bacterium
AATTCATGATATTCTTCTATGAATACCAGCTCTGTTTTGGTAAGATGAGTGTAGGACATGTCAGATACGCTCTCCTTTACTTTGTCGAGTTATAGACTGAGCATATCATGACATGTCTTTTTTAGTGTCTCGCTTAATTTTACAATCTAAGCTTAAATAATATAATTAGAGCAAACATAAATTTCTTCTATGCAAGTTAAAATCTTTGCCCCATCTTTTTTCTAGGCTTTAGTCTAAAAATCGTCTATAGTCTTTCGTAAACAATAGTTTGTGTCCACAATAAATAATTGAGCTAATCTTTTACAGAAGCACAAATAACTTGAACTTCATCTTTTAATAGAGACTGATCAAATTACATCTTTAGAAATTAATATTTAATGCCTGGGTATTTTAACCATGTAGTCCAGCCTCCATCTTCAAGCTTTGTTTGGAGTATACCCCCTACTAATTCCGCTTCTCTAGTAATAGGATTTCTTATTGTGCATTCAATTACCTGGCCATCACCAATATAGACTCCAACATGACCCTTTTTCCACAAAACTAAACCGGGTATTTCAGAGAGGGTGCTTATATCCCCTTTTTCTAAATTTTCCTGAATCAGAGTTCTTGTGCAAAAATCACTTTCAATGGTGTAATACTGGGTGTTCTCCTGCCAATAATCATGCCATACATATGATTTTATTAAACCAATACAGTCCCATCCACGGATTTTTCTGTTACAGAGCGACCTTCTGATTGCCACTCTATCCTCTGTATACCAGTCTCTATTCGTCTCAATTAAATGGTCTAATAACTCATCGGTTAATATTTGTCCATTAGAGTCCCAGACGTAGATATGGGGAGAAAACATACACTTTTTCACATAGTCAACTAAACCACTGGCTGTAATATTATCTTTGGTCATATCCACTCCTAATCATATTAAGATTTGAATTTTATTGATTGTGTTTTGGTAATCTAATTCTTGATCAAACACTATTTCTAAGTACTGGTGCTAGCAATGGCTTCACCCCTATTAAGATAAGTAATGGGACTCAAGTTGTGCGTTGAGATAGAGTTTTATCTCCACTTTAGGCAGGCTGGGCTTACTCTTAGATACAGTAGCCTCCTAGCAAAATAACGGATGGCTTATCCTATCAAGGATCTTCACACAAGGCAAGGCTATGATAGAAACCTCTCGCTCTTTTTTTGTTGAATTCGGCCTAGATCAACTGGTTCTAAAGCTATCCTTGCTATTATTTTGCTTGGGTTTCTTTTTCAACTATCTCAACTAGGTAGGATAAAAATTCATCCCTTAGATCACTTATTCTAAGGGCTGTCTCTACAGTGGCTTCAAGATAGCCCTGCTTATTTCCTGCATCATATCTTCTACCGATAAAGTCATAGGCATACATATCTTCTTGTAGAGCCAGCTGTTTTAGTGCATCGGTAAGCTGAATCTCTCCACCTTTTCCTGGCTTCGTCTCTGCTAGTATATCAAAGATCGTTGGAGTGATGATGTAGCGCCCTAGAATAGCTACACTGGAAGGAGCTTCATCTAGAGAAGGTTTTTCTACTAAATCCTTTACCTTATAAATTCTATCAGCTACCATGTCACCGTCAATAATCCCATATTTAGAAACATCTTTATCTGCTACTCTTTGAACCCCTAGTACGGAGGACTGATAGTGATCATAGATGTCTATCATCTGCTTAAGACAAGGCGTATTTTCCGAATAAACGATATCGTCTCCTAGCATAACAGCAAAAGGTTCATCTCCTACAAAGGCCTTTGCACAGTAGATGGCGTGCCCCAGCCCCTTGGCTTCTTTTTGTCTAATATAGTGCACATCTGCCAGTTCTGATACAGTTCTAACTATCTCCAGTAGCTCAAGATTATTCTTTTTTTCCAGCTCATACTCTAGCTCAAAGGAGCGGTCAAAATGATCTTCAATGGACCTCTTGTTCTTACCTGTGATAATTAGTATTTCTTCAATGCCACTGGCAATGGCTTCTTCTATGATATATTGTATGGTTGGTTTATCCACGATGGGTAACATCTCTTTAGGCATAGCCTTTGTAGCAGGTAAGAACCTTGTTCCAAGACCTGCTGCTGGTATGACTGCTTTTCGTACTTTCATTTTTATGTAAACCTTTCTTTATGTGTAAGATTTTATTGTGTTCATAAGCTTTTATGTAGAAATAGTGCTGCACTAATATTGGGTAAAAAGTAAATCCTAAAGCTAAATAAAAGAAATCAATTCAAGAAGTTATGCTTTAGCAATTGGTGAAATTAAAATCGCCTAAAGGAGTAAAGAGATTTTGTAAAGAAATGCCAATAGCCATGGTCATAACAATTTCGCTCTTAGTTATTCCTCTAGTTCTTCCATTTTCTTTCTACGCTTCTAATTCTAGGGTGTAAGTCTCTATATAAGAGTCCATTCATATATATACTGATGGCTGACCATCCAGTGACTTTTTCAGCGCCGTTATTACTGGCATGAATCCTTAGGTCAGAGGCAAGGTTTTTCATCGTTTTGAATGTTGCTTAACCTAATTTTACTGCATTTCTCCGGTATTTGTCAACATAGTTGTCGCTTTTTCATTA
>JAAYGQ010000109.1 GCA_012727635.1 Tissierellia bacterium
AATTTTATTTGTTTAATAATTTGTAACAATCCCAGGGTGCTTCACATCCTTTGGTTTTAGTGAATATATCATGTCTTTGCGCTCTACGACAATCTCTACTTTCTCTTTTAATGACTCATCATTCATGATTTCTTCAAAAAGCTTTTGATTGGGATTCATTGCAAAGGGATGGCCACTCATTCTTAACATGGTTAAATCTCCCGATGTGTCGCCATAGGCATAGGAAAGATCCAGGTCGATTCCATATTGTCCAACCAGTTCTAGAATTGCTTTCTCTTTGCTTTCGTAGTCCCACATAGGAATCACTTCGCCCGTAAAGAGATCTTTCTCCATAATATAGGTACTGGCTCTGAAATCCGTCGCACTGTACTTTCTAGCCATACGGGAAACTAGAAAATCCGGGCTACCGGAAATAAAGAAAACTCCATGACCCTGTTCCTGGTGCCAATTTAATCTTTGCCTTGTATAGACATAGGTCTTTTCCCAGTTCATTTTTATTACCTGCTTTGAAATAAACTCAATTACTTGAGTGTCTTTACCCTTGAGTGAATCTTTAAATGCTCGGCTCACATCAAGAAGATACATTTCATAGTCTCCTTGGCGTAAACTCCAGTTATGAAAGGGGTCTCTTACTTCTTCAATCCACACGGCAATATCAATGACTTCATATTTAATAAGCTTTTTAAAATGTTCGATAAGAAGTGAATTGCGAAATAAGGTTCCGTCAATATCAAAAAAAGCTGCCTTCATTTAGATCCTCCTTTGATCGAAGTATAACACTAATACCCCAGCCTATGATAAACTATTCTAGCAGGAGGTGTTTATGAACGCTATGAAAAAACAACTACAGGAACTACTGGATATCCCTAGTCCTATTGGCTATACCAAAGAAGCCACGGCCTATCTTAAGGATAAATGCCAAGAGCTTGGTTTAGACATTACAAGCTTAAATAAAGGGGGCTTTTACGCTACTATAGCGGGAAAAGCTAAGAACGCCCTTCTAATTAATGCCCATGTCGATACTCTTGGCGCCATGGTACGTGAACTTAAGAGCAATGGCCGGATTAAACTCGTAGCCCTGGGAGGAATGCCCTGGGGTGGCGTAGAAGGTGAAAACCTAAAGATTCATACAAGAAGCGGTAAGGTTTATGGTGGTACTCTTATGCCCATAAAAAGCAGTGTTCATGTCCACGGCAATAAGGTCCGTGAAGAACTGCGTGAACCTGATTCAGTGGAAGTACGTTTGGATGAGTTCTGCAGTAGTAAAGACGACCTTGTGAAACTTGGAATTAATGTTGGCGATTTTGTAAGCTTTGATCCTCGCACACGGATGCTGGATAATGGTTTTATCAAGAGTCGTTATCTTGATGATAAAAGCTGTTGTGTTCTTCTTCTTGCCCTAGCAAAAAAGATAAAAGAAGAGGGAGTGACGCCACGCAAAACCATCCATTTGTTTTTTAGTAACTACGAAGAACTGGGCCACGGCCTCTACGCCATCCCCCAGGATGTCGATGAATCCATTAGCGTGGATATAGGTTGTGTAGGCGAAGGCCAAACCGCATCGGAACATAAAGTAACGATCCTAGCAAAGGATGGAAAAACTCCCTATGATTACGATCTTATTTCAGAACTGGTGAATCTAGCCGAGAAAAACCAAATTCCTTATAATATCGACGCCATCGAAAACTATGGCTCCGATACATCGGCCGCTCTATCCCAGGGAAAAGATATGCGTTTTGCCTGCCTGGGCCCCGGAGTTGAGAGCACCCATCACTATGAGCGAACCCACGAAGATGCTCTTCAGGCAACTCTGGATCTGCTTTACCACTACAGCATATAAGATCAAAGCCACCCATTTTAGGTGGCTTTTTTCTTTAAAAAAAGACTGCCCATTATAGGCAGTCCACACATTACATAAAAAGGGAGCTAGATAAAGAGAAAGGCAAGGGAAATAATTGCCCCGGTATAAAACAAAACCATTAAACAGTAGCCCATAATATCCCGAGCTCCTAGACCGGCTACCCCTAGGGCAGGAAGCGCCCAGAAGGGTTGAATCATGTTAGTCCAAGCATCACCCCAAGCTATGGCAAGGGCCGTTTTCGCTGGATCAACACCTATTTGAATGGATGCAGGCATCATGATAGGCCCTTGTACGGCCCACTGACCTCCACCCGAGGGAACAAAGAAGTTTACAATTCCTGCACTCCAAAAAGAGAACAGGGGAAAGGTTCTTTGGGTAGAAATAGCTACAAAACCTTCAGAAATAACACCGGCCAAAGAAACACCCAGTTCACTTTTTCCAGTCATCATGCCCATAATACCGGCATAGAAGGGAAATTGAAGAATGACACCACCGGCGCCCTTAACAGCATTTTCTACAGCGTGGACATAATTAATGGGTGTTTTGTGAAAGGCGATTCCCAATATAAGAAAAATTAGATTTACAATGTTCAGGCTGAGATCAAAACCCTTTGTGTAGAAGTGGTTGGCTAAGTATACAACACCCAGTAAGGTTATAAAGCCCGAGAGTAGTACGGAATTTTCCATACGTTCTGCTGGCGTTGTATCCTTGGTCTTGGTATATTTAACTTGTTCCACTTCAATAAGAAGTTTCGGATCAATAGTGACAGTATGTTCTTTGTCGGGATGCATAGCTCGATTTAATAAAGGTAATGTAAGTATAATAATCCAAACGACAATCAAATTCCAAGGTGAAAATAAAGTTTGCGAAACAGGAATCGTTTCTGTGATAAGCCCCCCGGAGATTGTTTTAAGCTGCTCAAGATCCGAAGCTACCTGCAATGGGATGGATCCGCTAATACCATTGTGCCATACGACAAAGCCTGAATAAGCCGAAGCAATAAGCAAGCGGTAATCTACTCCTTCGACATTTCTAGCCAGCTCTTTTGCAAGAAGAGCGCCGACAATAAGACCAAAGCCCCAGTTGATCCAGCAAGCGATGGCAGAAACAAAGGAAACTAAAAGAATCGCTTGAAGAGGTGTTTTTGCTCTTTTGGCAATTTTCTTAAGAAATCCTTTAATCAGTCCCGAAGTTGCAAAGGCGTTTCCCAAGACTAGAACCAGTGCCATCTGCATTGAAAATGCTAAAAGACCCCAAACACCGTTACCCCAGTGTAGAACCATTTGCATTGGGCTCTGACCCGTAGTGACTATTGCCAATACAAAGGCAATAACAGTAAGTACTACGCAGAAGATAAAGGCGTCGGGCAGCAGTCTCTCCACCATTTTTACGCTTGCATTCGTTATTTTTTTAAACATTTCTCCTCCTTTGAATGCTTTATATATTCTAACACATAATTAATGCCATTCTTTTTAAACCAAAAGAATGGCAACTCTTCCAAAGGGCTAATCTAGTTATACTAGATTGTATGTATAAATATGTCCTTATAGAAGAGATTGTCGCCTCTTCCATGTAATGTGTACCTTCATTTTAAGACGATTAAAACATTTTGTCAAATCGAAAAGAAGCCCCTTTGCTCTTTTATTAGTAAATCTTTAGTTTATAGGAAAGCCTTTTCAGAAAAACTACCTCTGAGTAATACTACTCTCTCAATTTAATGAAAAGAATAATAGGAATTACCATAGCTTTGATTTGAGATAATAAAAAAAGCCCAGTAAAGGGCCTTTTTTGTAAGAATAAATCGAATTAACGTTTTGAGAACTGAGGAGATTTTCTCGCCTTTTTAAGACCGTATTTTTTACGCTCTTTCATACGAGGATCCCGTGTAAGATAACCAGCCCCTCTTAGTTTAGGTTTATTCTCTTCATCAACATTAACTAAAGCACGGCTAATTCCGTGGCGAATCGCACCGGTTTGTCCGGTAAATCCACCGCCATGGACATTAACAAATACGTCATAGGTACCCATAGCACCTACTAGCTCCAGAGGTCTTTTTATCTCTTGAATTAAGATCTCATGGTCGAAATATTCTTCAACAGGTCGTTTATTAATAACGATCTCTCCCGTACCCGGAACAAGGCGGACGCGGGCCACGGATTCTTTTCTTCTACCAGTTCCTTGAAATTGAATAGCCATCTTTCCTCCTATAGATCCAGTACTTCAGGTTGTTGTGCGCTGTGAGTATGTTCAGGGCCAGCAAAAACACGAAGTTTTGTTAGCATTTGTCTTCCCAAAGAATTCTTAGGAAGCATACCTTTGACAGCTTGCATCATGACTTTTTCAGGTTGGCGGGTGATCATTTCCTGGAAGTTACGTTCTTTAAGTCCACCCATATAGCCTGTGTGCCATCTATACATTTTGTCTTGACGCTTGTTTCCGGTAACATGGATCTTTTCGGCATTAACTACGATGACATAATCACCGGTATCTACGTGAGGTGTGTAAATTGGTTTATGCTTTCCGCGAAGGATTTTGGCAATTTCAGATGCCAATCGTCCTAAAGTTTTGCCCTCAGCGTCGACAACATACCATTTATGTTCAACTTCTGCGGGCTTTGCTACAAATGTTTTCATTTCTTATCCTCCCTAGTTTGTGGGCAGGGAAAATTGATTACCATGATTATTCTATAAGAGCCCAAGGACTCTGTCAAGAAGAATCTCTTCATTTTCACTGATTTTCCCTGTTATTTTATCCTAACAAATGCTTTTTCAACTCTTTTTTATCGTAGAAGACTTTTTCTAAATAAAGCCCTTGGGGTGGGGCAACTTCCCTAGTGTATTTTCGATCTTTTTGCAAGATAATCTCATTTGTTCTTTTGGGATCGATCTTACCATGTCCTACTTTCAATAGGTAAGCCATAATAATACGTACCATCTTGTACAAAAAGCCGTCTCCAGTAAATTCTACAGTAAAACCCTTATCCTCTTCTTCAATCTTAATGCGGTATAAATTGCGCCGGGTTGGACCTTCTGCTACCCTACGATTGGAAAAGTTATAAAAGTCATGCTCTCCCTCTAGACAAAGGGCCGCTTCTTCTATGGCGCCAAGGTCTAGCTTTTTTTTAATAATCAAAGCATAGGGCCTTAGAAATAGATTGTCTTCATAGGAACATCTATAAATATAAGTCTTTCCTAGAGCATCAAAGCGTGGGTGCAGATTACTGTAGCAGATTTCATTGATCTTTATGTCCTGGGGAAGAAACCTTCCAAGAACATAACTCAGTCTAGAAATATCCATGATCTCAGGTCCTCTAAAGCCTACTACCTGACCCATTGCGTGAACTCCGGCATCGGTGCGCCCTGAAGCTTTAGTGGAAATAGTCCCTTTAAAGAGATAACTCAGAACCTTCTCTATTTCTCCCTGCACAGTACGCTGATCTAACTGATACTGATAACCATAAAAATCCCGACCATCGTAGGCAATATGCATCAAATAATTTTTGGTAGACATAAAAGACTCCCAAAAAATAAAACAAAGACAGTAAGAGCAATATAATCTCTCGTTTCATAGCGCAGTTCGTGAAAACGCGTTCGTCCTTCGCCACCATGATAGCATCTTGCTTCCATAGCATCGGCCAATTCCATAGCCCTTTGAATGGATGAAAGAAAAAGCGGAACCAGAATAGGAACCAGAGCTCTGGCCCTCTTAAAAATATTACCGCTTTCAAAATCAGCTCCCCTAGCCATCTGAGCCTTCATTATCTTATCGGTCTCGGCCGTTAAGGTAGGGATAAAGCGTAGAGCAATGCCCATCATCATGGACATTTCATGAACAGGAAATCCAATTTTAGCAAAGGGTGAAAAAATACTCTCAAGGGCATAGGTCAGCTTGATAGGACTGGTGGTCAAAGTCAAAAGAGAACTCCCCATGATCAGCAAAAAGAGCCTTGCCATCATAAGCAGTGCTAGTCTGAGTCCTTCCTTTGTAATATTGAATTTCCAAAATCCCCAAAGTCTTTCTCCTGGGGTCAAAAAAAGATTCATCACAAAGGCGAAAAGCAGAATAAATAAAATCGGCTTTAATCCCCGTAGAATATAACTAAGGGGAACCTTAGACAATCTAACAACACCAAATACTCCCACAAAAAGCAAAGCATATTGGTAAGGTTCTTTTAGAAAGAAGATTGCTAGGATATAAACGAAAATTACAATAAATTTTGTCCTGGGATCTAACCGATGAATTTGGGAATCCACTGGGTAGTATTGACCCAAGGTCATATCTTTAATCATCTTCTCCCTCCGTAAGTACGCGAAGTCCATCTTCGAGAAGATAGTAATTCTTGCTGTAGTTACAACCCCTTTCACGAAGCCGGGCAAAGAGCCGGGCAATGACAGGAAGATCAAGACCAACATCGGTTAGGAGTTTTTCTTCTTCAAAAACTTCGCCAACGGGACTATCAAGTACAAGTTTGCCTTGGGAAAGCACCAGTATTCGATCGGCTATTTTAGCCACTTCTTCCATGGAGTGGGAAATAAAAATCAGAGTAAGTTTTCCTTTAAGAACCATAAGCTGCCGTATAAGTTTTTCTCTTCCCTGGGGATCGAGCCCAGCGGTTGGTTCATCCAACATAAGAATTTTTGGGCGCATGGCGAGAACACCGGCAATGGCTGCTCTTCTTTTCTCCCCACCACTGAGTTCCATGGGGGATTTTTCTCTATAGCTCGCATCGAGACCTACAAGGTCCATTGCTTCTTGCACTCTGTTTTCAATCTCTTCTTGGCTTAAACCTTGATTTCTCGGACCAAAGGCAATGTCCTTGGCTACCGTTTCCTCAAAGAGCTGATATTCCGGATATTGAAAAACAAGGCCAACTTCCCTTCGGAGCGCTGCCAGGTTTTTTGTAGTCTTAGTAATCTGAGTCCCCGCTACTTCTATAAATCCACTATCGGGCTTTAACAGCCCATTAAGAAGTTGAAGCAAGGTGGATTTTCCACTGCCTGTATGGCCAATAATCCCAACAGTCTCCCCAGAATTTATTTCAAAGCTAATCCTATCCAGAGCCGTTGTTTCATAGAGAGAATTGGGATTGTAAATATAAGATACATCCTTTAAAATCAGGGACATAATTGCCTCACAAGATCCATTTCATTGTAAATAGGAAATTCTATCTTCTTTCCGGCTTTTTTAAGTTCCATAGCCAGCTCAATAATTTCAGGAACCTTTAAATCATAACTTTTTAGCAGATCTACATGCATAAATAGATCTGCCGGTTTCATATCCAGAGCAAGGCGGCCTTTATCTAAGACCAGAACCCTCTGGGCACCAAGAACTTCTTCCATAAAGTGAGTAATAAGTACTACGGTTATACCCTGACTGTGAAGGTTGTGAATGGTACTCATGACTTCTTTTCTTCCGCTGGGATCTAACATGGAAGTAGATTCATCAAAGATGATAATCTCTGGCTCCATAGCCAAGACCCCAGCAATGGCTATACGCTGTTTTTGGCCCCCGCTAAGCATATGGGGTGGCCTAAAACGATAATCTTCCATATCGAGGATTTTAAGCACATTGTCAATACGCCTGCCTATTTCTTCTCTTGGCACTCCAAGGTTTTCAGGCCCAAAGGCAATATCTTCTTCAACAACAGTGGCAATGATCTGGTTGTCAGGATTTTGGAAAATCATGCCGGCGGTTTTACGAATATCTAAGAGCTTTGTCGCATCCTTGGTATTCATGTCCCCCACATAAACATCTCCCTTTGTTGGAAGATAAAGGGCATTGATCAGCCGAGCAAGAGTGGATTTTCCTGAACCGTTATGGCCAATGATGGCCACAAAGCTTCCCTTTTCTATCTCTACACTAAACTCATCAATGGCAGGTGAAGCGTCTTCTTCGTAACTAAAACTTAGTTCCTCACAGCGTATCATTGTTTTCTCCTAGATAAAAAGGGACATAGTCCCTTTTATACTAACTCTATCTTCGCCATAGGAGCGGCATCGCCTCTTCTAAAGCCAAGTTTATAAATTCTTGTGTAACCACCATTTCGTTCTTGGTATTTGGGGGCAATATCTTTAAAAAGCTTGCTCGCAACACCCTTGTCCAATAGGAAAGACACGGCTTGACGCTGGGCATGGAGATCTCCACGCTTACCTAAAGTAATCATCTTTTCGACAGAGCGTTGTACTTCTTTGGCCTTAGCATGGGTGGTAATAATGCTGCCATGACGCAGAAGCTCAGCACTCATTCCACGCAACATCATTTGACGGTGGGCTGAATCTCTGCCTAATTTTCTATAACTCGACATAGGAAGTCTCCTTTCATTTATTCTTCTTTTTCTGCTAAAGAAATGCCGATTTCTTCAAGTTTCTCTTTGATTTCAGCAAGAGACTTCTTTCCCAAATTGCGGTATTTCATCAGATCTTCTTCACTTTTATCCATAAGTTCTTCGATGGTGTTTATGCCGGCTCTCTTAAGGGCATTACTGCTTCTTTTGGAGAGTTCTAGCTCTTCAACAACCATTTCTAGTACTTTTTCCTTTTCCTCTAATTCTCTTTCAAAGAGAATTTCCATTGATCCCACATCTTCTGTGAGTTGAATATAAAGGGCCAGGTGTTCATTTAGTACCTTAGCAGCCATACTAATGGCTTCTTCGGGTCTAATAGAACCATCGGTACGAATTTCATGGATTAGTTTATCGTAGTTACTGCTCTTGCCTACACGGGTAGGCTCAACATGGAAATTAGCACTGCGTACCGGAGAATAGATTGAGTCAACGGCGATGACATAAAGCGATTCTTCAATCTCATGCTTATTGTCCTCGGCCGAAACATAACCTCTTCCCTTGGCTAAGCGCATCTCCATATAGAAGGGCTTATTTTCCGTAAGAGTTGCAATATGAAGTTCTGGATTAATAATATCCACATCGGCATCGGCGATTATGTCGCCGGCAGTAATTTCCTGGGCACGATTCAGATCAATGCGCAGGGTTTTTTCTTCATCCTCTGAATTTATGGTGGCCACTAGTTCTTTGATATTCAGGATAATGTCTACGACATCTTCTTTTACCCCTTCAATGGTGCTGAATTCATGAAGAATGTCATCGAACTTGACCCACTTAACTGCACAGCCTGGTAGGGAAGAAAGCATTATTCTTCGCAGACTATTGCCTAAGGTTTGTCCGTAACCTCTTTCAAGAGGCTCAACGGTAAGGACGAGATGGTTTTCATTCTCGTCAAATTCTGAAAAGGTCAAGTTAGGTTTTTCAATTTCTATCATGACGTCCCTCCTATCAAGTTTATCGTGAGTAGAACTCTGTGATCATATGCTCTTCAATAGGATAATCAATATGCTCTCTAGTAGGCAGATTAAGGATTTTTCCATTCAAATTCTCTCGATCAACTTCAAGCCAGTTTTGTACACCGGAGAATGTTTCAGCAAGAGCTCTGAACTTGGGAGACTTTTTGCTTCTTTCTTTTACTTCGATGACATCGCCTTCTTTAAGGATTTGTGAAGGGATATCTACTTTTTTACCATTCAATCTGAAATGTCCATGGACAATCAGTTGACGAGCTTCGCGTCTTGTGGCAGCAAAACCCATGCGGTAGACAACATTATCAAAACGACGTTCCAAAAGTTGGAGTAAATTTTCAGCTGCAACACCGGGCATTTTTTCTGCACGGTTAAAAAGCAGTTTAAATTGTTTTTCTTGCATTCCATAAACAAATTTCGCCTTTTGTTTTTCTCTTAATTGCATACCATACTGGCTTAATTTCTTTGTTGTTTGCATGGATTGACGTTTTGATTTTTTATTAATTCCCACGACTTGAGGTTCTAGCTCAAGACGTCGGCAACGTTTTAGAATTGGTCCACGTTCTCTAGCCATGATCCCTCCTATACTCTTCTTCGCTTTGGTGGTCTACATCCATTGTGGGGAATGGGTGTGACATCATTGATACTGTAGATATCCAGTCCCGAGGTCTGAAGAGCACGAATGGCTGCTTCTCTTCCGGATCCCGGTCCTTTCACAAAAACCTGCACTGACTTTAGGCCATGTTCCATGGCTGCCTTTGCAGCAACTTCAGCTGCTTGCTGAGCGGCAAAGGGAGTGGATTTTCGCGAACCGCGAAAGCCCAGTGAACCGGCACTAGACCAAGAAAGAGCATTGCCTTGAAGGTCAGTCAGTGTAACGATGGTATTATTAAAGGTTGATTGGATATGGGCTTGGCCGCGTTCAACATTTTTCTTTACGCGACGTCCTTTGCCACGTTGAACTTTGCCTTTGGCACCTTTTTTAACTGTAGCCATGCTGCCTCCTATTTTTTCTTCTTGGCCATGGTCTTTTTAGGACCTTTACGCGTTCTTGCGTTGGTTTGTGTGCGTTGGCCTCGTACAGGAAGATTTCTACGATGACGAATTCCCCGTAGACATCCTATTTCCTGGAGTCTTTTAATATTCATGGATACTTCGCGTCTTAGATCTCCCTCAACGGGGACATGCTGATCGATATAGCGGCGAAGTGAACTAACTTCATCTTCTGTTAAATCTTTTACACGTGTATCAGGACTTACCTGGGATTCCGCCAGGATACGCTTAGATGTGGTAGGGCCGATGCCATAGATATAGGTGAGAGCGACTTCGACTCTCTTATCTCTTGGCAGGTCTACGCCAGCGATTCTCGCCATTTATTCCTCCTACTTCTAACCTTGACGCTGCTTATGTTTGGGGTTTTCACAGATCACCATGACCCTGCCCCTGCGTCTAATAATTTTACATTTTTCACACATTGGTTTAACTGATGGTCGTACTTTCATACCTTCCTAACCTTTCCCACGCCATGTGATTCGACCCTTGGTCAAATCATAGGGAGATAATTCAACGGTTACTTTATCCCCCGGCATAATACGAATATAATGCATTCGAAGTTTTCCAGATAAGTGGGCTAGTATTTTATGTCCATTCTCCAGTTCAACTCGGAATTTTGCATTGGGTAGTGCATCAAGGACAACACCCTTTAGTTCTATGCTGTCTTTCGCCATCTAACTCCCTTTCCTTGGCATCAAGCGTTGCAATTCTTTTCGAAGCAATGCATTGTTTTTGCTCGCTCTTGCCTCATCCAATTTCTCGGTCATTTTATTGGTTCGTTGCAAATGAAGAAGTTTTTTCTTCTTCGGCTTTTCCAGTGGTCGCAGGTCCCCGTCGACCAGAAGAACAAAGTTTTCATCAATGTTTTCTAAAACGATAAGGGGTCTGCCTTTGTCACGGCCGGCCTTGCTAATTACGATATCTCCGGGTCGAATCATATTTCATCTCCCCAGGTCAAGAGCTCCGGATCCCCATCGGTGATAAGGACCGTGTGTTCATAATGAGCAGAGGCATGGCCATCCGAGGTACGTACGGTCCACCCGTCTTTCTCCAAATAAATCTCTCTGGTTCCTTCATTGACCATAGGTTCGATAGCCAGGACCATCCCGGAGCGAAGCCTAGGCCCCCGACCGGGTACCCCGTAATTGGGAATGGCTGGGTCTTCATGAAGATCCTTTCCAATTCCATGGCCGGTAAATTCTCTTACTACTGAAAAACCATTGGCTTCACAGTGTTTTTGAATCGCATGAGAGATATCGCTAAGCCTTTGTCCATCACGACAAAATTCTAGTCCTTTGAAAAAAGATTCTCTGGTTATGCGAACGAGCTTTTCAGTTTTTTCGTCAACCTTACCAACGAAAAGAGTTCTAGCGGCATCGGAATGATAACCTTGATATATAAGACCAAGATCAAGGCTCACAAGATCCCCTGCTTTAAAGATTTGATCTTTATTAGGAATACCGTGAATTACAACGTCATTAAGAGAAATACAGCTTGATGCAGGAAATCCCTGATATCCAAGAAAGGAAGGGATACCCTCCTCATCGAGGATAAACTGATGGATCAAAGCATCCAGTTCATAACTGCTCATACCTGGTTTGATGGCTTCTTTTGCCTTACGGTGAACCGTGGCAAGACGCCGACCTGCTTCACGCATAATCTCTATTTCTCTTGGTGATTTAAGAATGATCATTCTAAGCCCCTATCAAGGCTAAAACCTGTTGAAATACCTCTGCAGGCGTAGAAGCCCCGGGCACTTCCAAAAGGTTTTCTTGCTCTTGATAATAGCTAATTAATGGTTCTGTTTGTTTTTTATAAACATTCAGTCGGTTTTTAACGGTGTCTTCTTGATCATCTATTCTTTGATGAACTGCTTTTTCACCACAAAGATCACATGTGCCTTCTACTTTAGGAGGCTGGTTTTTCAAATGATAACTTGCTCCGCAGTTGCCACAAACCCTGCGGCCTGTGGCTCTTTCAACGAGCACTTTTTCATCGACTCTTAGTAGAATAACCCCATCCAGAGGCTTGTCCTTATCTTTAAGATAAGAAGAAAGCGACTGGGCCTGTACAATCGTACGAGGATATCCATCAAAGAGAAAACCATTATCGAGATCCGTAGCATCTAGTTCGTGACGAACCAAATCCAAAATAAGTTCATCTGGAACCAAATCCCCTCTATCCATGTAGGCTTTGGCTTGTTGGCCAAGCTCCGTATTTTGGGAAACGTTTTTTCTCAAAATATCACCGGTACTGATATGGGGAATGGAATAATGTTCAGAAATAAGTTTCGCTTGCGTTCCTTTTCCCGCCATGGGAGGGCCAAGTAAAATTAATCTCATCGCATTACCTCAAAAAGCCTTTGTAATGTCGCATTACCAGCTGAGCTTCGATTTGTTTCATCGTCTCAAGGGCAACGCCAACTACAATAAGAAGCGATGTTCCGCCAAAACGGATGCCTAAACTTGAGTAAGCCAGAAGCACGTTGGGAATACTGGCAATAATTGCTAGGAAAATCGCGCCAACGATAGTCAAGCGATTTAACGATCGACTGATGAAGTTTGCCGTGGGTTTACCTGGACGAATCCCGGGAATAAAACCACCGTTTTTCTTCATATTATCAGCAATCTCATCGGGATTAAATGTCACCGATGTATAGAAATACGTAAAGAATATGATAAGAAGTGCATTGAGTACGTTGTAGAAAATGGTCTTCGCATCAAAAACACTTAGAGCGCCCATCCAAAACTTGGAATTAGGAAAGAAGGGAGCAATGGTTTGTGGTATCGCCAGTATACTTGTTGCGAAAATCACGGGAATAACCCCAGTCTGATTCACCTTTAACGGTATATGACTGCTTTGTCCACCATACATTTTCCTACCAATAACTCGCTTTGAGTACTGTACAGGTATTTTTCTTTGTCCCTCTTGAATGTATATAACAGCTGCAATCAAAAGCATGGCACCGATAAGGAAGAAGAGGAGCGTAATCACATCAACTTCTCCGGCTTTAATACGAAGAAAAATATTGTAAAGACCTGTAGGCAAACTAGATATGATTCCAGCAAATATGAAAAGGGAAATACCATTTCCAATACCGTTTTCATTGATCTTTTCGCCCAGGAACATAAGAAATGCGGTTCCCGCAGCCATAGCAATAACAGCAACAAATTTACTCATAAAATCATTGACGATAAAAGCATTGGCAAAGATAGAGTTGCTTATAGCAAAGCCCTGTAAAAGAGCTAATACAACGGTGAGATAACGGGTATAGCGAGCAATGGTTTTGCGTCCCGATTCCCCTTCTTTAGCAAGTTCTTCTAGGGCTGGTATAGCGATCTGAAGAAGTTGCATAACAATAGAAGAAGTAATATAAGGGGCTATCCCTAGAGCAAATACTGAAAAGCGCTTAAAGGATCCACCACTCATTAGGTTGAAAAACCCCAGTAGTCCAGCATCGGTCTCTACCATGGATTTTAATTTAAAACTATCAACCCCAGGAATGGGAAGGTTTGACCCGATTCGAAATATGATTAGCATCACAAAGGTGTAGATAATCTTTTTACGTAAATCGGGAATATTCCAGGCTTTCTTTAGCGTATCCAGCATTAGATCACCTCAACTTTTCCGCCGGCCTTCTCAATCTTTTCAACGGCTGAAGCAGAGAACTTATGCGCATGAACATCTATTGCACGGCTGATCTCGCCTTCGCCCAGTACTTTTAAACCATCAAGTATTTTCCTGATAATTCTTTTTTCTAAAAGAAGTTCAGGGGTAATCGTGCTTTCTTCTAGATTCTCCAGTTGGGACAAATTAACAATGGCATAGCGTGTTTCAAAACGCTCATTGCTAAAGCCCCTCTTGGGGAGTCTACGGTAAATGGGCAGTTGTCCACCCTCAAACCCTATACGCACGCCACCACCGGAACGTGAATTTTGTCCATTGTGACCACGTCCTGAAGTCTTGCCAAGGCCGGAACCTTGTCCACGACCTACACGACGTTTTCCTTTTTTTGAGCCAGGAGCTGGCTTTAATTCAAATAATTTCATTCCTGTCCTCCTAGTCCAATTCTTCAACACTGAGTAGGTGCGAGCATTTTGCAATCATGCCACGAATAATGGGTGTGTCCTGACGAAGAACTTCTTGTCCGATTTTCTTCAGGCCCAGGGCTTCCACATTTTTTCGATGGACGGGTTTTGATCCAATAGTACTACAAATCAATTTGATTTTAAGTTGTTTCATTTTAGTCCTCCCTGCCGAGGATTTCTCTAGTTGTCTTTCCACGAAGTTCTGCAACTTTTTTCAGAGTGGAAAGATTTAGGAGTCCATCCATGGTCGCATCGACCATATTCTTAGGATTATTGGATCCAAGGCTTTTCGCTCTTACGTCGGCATAACCGGCAAGTTGAAGTACGCTTCGCACCGGACCTCCAGCAATAACACCGGTACCCTTTGGGGCCGGCATAATGATGACTCGTCCGCTGCCGCTTCGTCCTTTAACTGCGTGGGGTACCGTTGTACCCAGCAAAGGAACATGAACGACATTCTTTTTAGCGTTGGTTACAGCTTTGCGAATGGCAGCAGGGACTTCAAGAGCTTTTCCGGTACCAACACCGACACGTCCTTTACCATCACCGACAACTACCAGAGCGGTAAATCGGAAGTTTCTTCCGCCTTTAACGACTTTGGTAACACGGTTAATGTAAACGACTTGCTCTTCGAATTCTGATTTGACTTCTCGTTTATCTCTCACCTTATCCTCCTAAAACTGTAGTCCGGATTCTCTTGCGCCTTCGGCAAGTTCCTTAACACGGCCATGGTAGATGTAGCCTCCACGATCAAAGACAATCTTCGTAATTCCTTTTTCCATTGCCTTTTTTCCGATGAGTTGACCCACAGCTTTAGCAGCTTCTTTATTGGCACCTGTTGAGAAATCAGCTTTTACTTCAGGATCCATACTGGAAGCACTAACAAGGGTTGTGCCCTGGACATCATCGATGATCTGAGCATAAATATATTTATTAGAGCGGAAGACACAGAGTCTAGGAACCTCAGGAGTGCCACTAATTTTTCCGCGTACACGCTTATGGCGATGCAGTCTTGATTTATTACGATTAATTTCTTTTCTCATAGCCTACTCCTTTCTATTTCTTCCCAGCTTTGCCTTCTTTACGGCGAACAATCTCGTCATGATAACGAATGCCTTTTCCTTTATAGGGTTCAGGCTCTCTCCATGCGCGAATCTTCGCAGCGTAGTTTCCAACTTGCTGGCGGTTAATACCGCGAATAATAATCTCAGTTTGTGTGGGTACTTCCACAGTAATCCCTTCGGGATCTTCCATTTGTATAGGATGGGAATAGCCCAGTTGAAGGTTCAGTTTATTGCCTTCTTTATTGGCTCTGTATCCTACTCCTTCTATACGGAGTTTCTTTTCATAGCCTTCGCTAACACCGGTAACCATATTTTGGATCAGGGAGCGATAAAGACCATGGAGACTGCGGTTGCGCTTATTGTCGTTAGGGCGCTTTACCAAAAGTTCGCTTTCAACCTGCTCAACACTGATGGCTGGGTCGATTTCCTGGCGAAGTACTCCCTTAGGTCCTTTGACTTCGATAACATGGTTGTTTACGGTTGCCTCGACACCGGCAGGCAGAACGATAGGCATTTTTCCAATTCTTGACATATCTTCCTCCCTTACCAGACGTAGCAGATGACTTCGCCACCTACGCCGTATTTTCTTGCTTCTTTATCGGTAATAATGCCACGGCTTGATGAAATCACAGAAATGCCCAGTCCACCTAGGACGGTAGGGATTTCATCGTTTTTCGCGTAAACGCGAAGGCCTGGCTTAGAAATTCTTTTTAGACCGCGAATTACGCGTTCTTTATTGCGGGAATATTTAAGCTCAATTTTAAGGACACCTTGCTTGTCATCTTCGATCGTCTCGTAGCCTTTTATAAAGCCTTCATCCAAGAGAATTTTGGCGATAGCTACCTTCATGTTTGATGAAGGAATCTCAACAGAAGCATGATGCTCTTTATTTGCATTACGGATGCGTGTGAGCATATCCGCAATAGGATCAGTTATGTTCATTATTATTCTCCTTTCCTACCAACTGGCTTTACGAACACCTGGGAGTTCTCCCTTATAGGCCAGTTCTCGGAAGCATATTCTGCAAATGCCAAATTTTCTCAACACAGAATGAGGACGTCCGCAAATACTGCAGCGCGTATAGCCACGAGTGCTATATTTGGGTGTTCTAGCTTGTTTTATACGTAATGATTTTTTTGCCACCTAATCCTCCTATTTCTTGTAGGGTAGACCGAGTTGGGTTAAAAGTTCTCTACCTTCTTCATCGGTCTTTGCCGTTGTTACAAAGACAACATCCATACCTCGAACAGCATCAACATCATCGTAGCGGATTTCTGGGAATATAAGTTGTTCCCTTACTCCCATAGAGTAATTGCCACGGCCGTCAAAGCTATTTGGGTTAAGACCACGAAAGTCTCTCACCCTGGGTAGAGCAATGCTTATAAATCGGTCTAGGAATTCGTACATGCGTTCACCCCTTAGAGTGACAACCAGTCCAATATTCATTCCTTCACGAACCTTAAAGTTTGCAACGCTCTTTTTTGCCTTTATTACAATAGGCTGTTGCCCTGTAATCTTTTTGATTTCATCTATGGCACTTTGAAGAACTTTAGTGTTTTCCTTGGCTTCTCCGATGCCCATATTGATAACAATTTTATCTAGTTTTGGGATTTCCATCACTGAACGATAATTGAATTTCTCCATCAGAGCCGGACTCACGACGTCTTTATATTTTTCTTTTAATCTTGCCATGGTTCCTCCTGATTAGTCCAGTGTCTCGCCGGTTTTTACTGAAACACGTACTTTTTTTCCATCTTCCAATAATTTGTAGCGAAGTCTTGAAGCTGTTTTTCTCGATTTGTCATAGTACATGACGTTAGAAATATGAAAGGGAGCTTCCTTGTGAATAATTCCACCGGTATTATCCCTTGCATTGGGTTTCTGGTGCTTGGTGATCATATTACAGCCCGAAACAATAAGTCGTTGTTCTTTTGGGTAGACTGCAAGTACTTCACCTGTTTTACCTTTATCTTTTCCTGCGATAACTTTTACTGTATCGCCTTTTTTAATTCTCAATGTCGACCTCCTAGAGCACTTCCGGAGCTAGAGAGAGTATCTTTTGGAATTTTTTTCCACGAAGCTCTCGCGCTACCGGTCCGAAAATACGGGTTCCAACGGGGTTAAGGTCTTCTTTGATAATGACTCCTGCATTGTCATCGAAGCGAACATAGATTCCGTCGTTTCTGTGAATCCCATGTTTTGTTCGAACAACAACAGCCTTTACGATGTCACCTTTTTTAACAACGCCACCGGGTGTTGCTTGTTTAACAGTACATATACATACATCCCCGACATGGGCATAGCGTTTCATTGATCCTCCCAGAACACGAATCACAAGGAGTTCTCTTGCTCCGGAATTATCGGCAACAACCATTCTTGATTCCTGCTGTAGCATGAATACCTCCTTATTTTGCTCGTTCCAGAATTTCGACCAGTCTCCAGTCTTTTGTTTTACTGAGAGGTCTGGTTTGCATGATGCGAACACGATCGCCTTCACGGGCATCATTGAGTTCGTCATGGGCTTTAAATTTTTGTGTTGCTTTTACTTTTTTTGTATAAAAGGGATGAGATACATAGCGTTCAAGTTTAACGACAATGGTCTTATCCATTTTGTCGGAAATTACCGTTCCGACACGGACTTTTCTTCGATTGCGTTCCACAACTAGCCTCCTACGCTCTCAGTTCAGTTTCGCGAAGGATGGTTCTCACACGAGCAATATCCTTCTTGACGCTTCTAATTTGCGATGTGTTTTCGAGTTGTCCCGTTGCTAATTGAAAGCGGAGATTGAAAAGTTCACCTTTTAGATCAACCAGCTTACCACTAAGCTCCAGCGGAGACATCTCACGAAATTCTTTAACTTTCATGGGAACCTCCCTCTTCTCCCTTAATGACAAATTTACATTTAATGGGGAGTTTGTTTGCGGCCAAACGCATAGCATCGCGAGCCAAATCTTCTTCTACTGCACTGAGTTCAAACATAACGCGTCCGGGTTTAACCACAGCAACGTGATGATCAGGAGCACCTTTACCGGCACCCATTCTTGTCTCAGCGGGTTTTTGTGTAACTGGTTTGTGGGGGAAAATCTTAATCCAGACTTTACCACCACGTTTAATTTTTCTATTTATGGCGATACGGGCAGCTTCGATTTGGTTGGCAGTAATCCATGCCGGCTCCAAGGCCACCAGGCCATATTGACCATAGGTAATTTCATTTCCGCGTTCAGCATTACCCTTCATGCGGCCACGATGTACCTTACGCCTTTTTTCTCTTTTAGGCATTAACATGGTTGCCTCCTTATTGTTTGTTCGGACGTGGACGCCTGCCACGACTTGTATTGCTACGACGACTTCCTCGGGGTTGACGTTTCTTAGCTTCTTGACGTACAAGAACTTGCCCTTCACCAGGTTGGGCTAGAATTTCTCCCTTGTACATCCAGACCTTTACACCGAGTTTACCAAAGGTGGTGTCCGCTTCGGCAAAGCCGTAGTCAATGTTTGCTCTCAGGGTAGAGAGGGGAACATTGCCTTCGCTATAGGATTGGGTACGAGCCATATCGGCTCCACCTAAACGACCAGAAACCATAACTTTGATTCCTTCGATGCCAGTGCGCTGGGCACGGCCGATGGCTTGTTTCATGGCTCGTCGGAAGGAAACACGGCGTTCAAGACTCTCAGCGATGTTTTGTGCCAGAAGTTTGGCGTCGGCATCGATGTTTTGAACTTCGGATACATCAATGTGGACATTTTTTCCGGAAAGCTTTTGAATATCACCGCGGATCATCTTAATGGTTTCGCCACCCTTACCAACAATCATGCCGGGTTTGGAGGTGAACACATTGATTGCAATATTATTGTTTCCGGTACGGTCGATATAAACTCTTGAAATACCGGCTTTATAGTAATTTTTGTCGATATATTCTCTGATTTTGTAGTCTTCCAGGACCAGAGCAGGCATGTCTTTAGTAGATGCATACCATTTAGAATCCCAGTCTTTTATGACGCCTACGCGAAGACCATGTGGGCTAACTTTTTGTCCCATAACTCCTCCTACTCTCTTTCTTCCACAACGATACCGATATGGCTCGTTCGTCGCAGTCTGGGCATTGCACGACCATGGCTTCCTGCCTTCCATCTTTTAAGATGAGGCCCTTGGTTAGCATAGACCTGACTAACAAAAAGATTCATTTCTTCCATATCGTGGTTGTTGACTGCGTTTGCCACAGCGGAATCAAGCACTTGAAGTAACATTTGGGCCGATTTTGTGGGGGTGAACTGAAGAATTGCTTTCGCTTCATCTAGGTTTTTACCACGAATCAGGTCACAAACAGGTTTTACTTTTGTAGAAGGAATACGTAAATATTTGGCTTCTGCTCTTGCTTTCATGTCTTCCTCCTATCTTCCTTTTACTTTTCGATCGCCGGCATGGCCCCTAAAGGTCCGAGTCGGTGCGAATTCGCCAAGTTTGTGGCCAATCATATCTTCAACGATATAAACGGGAATGTGTTTTCTTCCGTCATGAACAGCGATGGTATGACCAACCATTTGAGGGAAGATGGTAGAGGCACGAGACCAAGTCTTAATCACTTTTTTCTCATTCAGAGAATTCATTGTCTCTATTTTTTTTAACAGTCCCTTATGGGCAAAGGGGCCTTTTTTCATAGATCTACTCACGGATATCTCCTCTCAATTACTTCGTTCTCTTCTTAATAATAAACTTATTAGAAGCCTTGTTCTTATTTCTGGTCTTGTAGCCCAGAGTGGGTTTACCCCAGGGAGTAACAGGAGAAGGTCTACCAATGGGTGCTTTACCTTCACCACCACCGTGGGGGTGATCAACAGGGTTCATCGCTGAGCCGCGTACATGGGATCTAAAGCCCAAATGTCGTCGACTACCAGCTTTACCGTAGTTGATGTTCTCGTGTTCGAGATTACCAATTTGGCCAACGGTGGCTCGACATTCCATATGGATTAAGCGAACTTCTCCCGATGGCAATCTTACTTGGGCATATTTGCCTTCTTTGGCCATAAGCTGAGCATAGGTACCAGCTGAACGTACAAGTTGGCCTCCCTTGCCTGCCTTCATTTCAATGTTATGAATATGAGTTCCAAGAGGAATACTTCTTAGTGGAAGAGTATTTCCGATTTGAATGTCAACATTCTCCCCGGATTCTACTGTATCACCCACCTTAAGTTTGTTGGGGGCCAGGATGTATCGCTTTTCTCCGTCAACGTAGTGGAGCAGTGCGATGTAGCATGTTCTATTAGGATCATACTCAATGGTGGCTACCTTTGCAGGTACATTGTCTTTACGTCTTTTAAAATCAATAATTCTGTATTTTCTGCGATTTCCGCCGCCACGATGGCGCACGGTTATGTGACCGTGGTCATTGCGTCCGGCTGTTTTTTTGATGGGAGCCAGAAGGCTTTTTTCCGGTGTCGAAGTCGTAATCTCCTCGAAACTTGGAACAATACGATGACGCATCCCCGCAGAAGTAGGTTTATAGCTTTTTACTGCCATGTTTTACTCCTCTCTAGATACCTTCAAAGAACTCAATTTCTTTGCTCTCTGGAGAAAGGGAAACAATGGCCTTTTTCCAGTTTCTAGTGGTTCCTTCATGTTTGCCTTGTCGTTTTGGTTTACCTTTGACATTCATGGTATTAACGGCAGACACTTTAACGTTGAAAATTTCTTCGACTGCATCCTTGATCTGATATTTGTTTGCTCTTGGATGAACTCTAAAGGTGTATTTTTTCTCAGAGGTAAGTCCAATGCTGTGTTCAGATACGATGGGAGCAATAATAATATCATAAGCTGTCATTATTGGTAGACCTCCTCTAGTTTGTCAAGGGCGGCCACTGTGAAAATGACTTTGTCATAATTGAGCACAGTGTAGGTGTTGATGTTATTAACAGAGATGCTCTTAACCTTAGGAAGGTTTGAGATGGAACGAGCAACTTTAACATCATTGTCTTCAAGAACAACCAAGGTTTTCTCATTTACCTTTAGATTGTTAAGCACATGAACCATAGCCTTGGTGCTGGGGACCTCGAAACATAGTTCGTCCAGAAGCACAATAGCATCTTCTCCGGCTTTAGCGCTTAAAGCACTCTTAAGTGCCAGTTGTCTTACTTTTCTTGGTAGGGTATAACTAAAATCCCTTGGTTTTTTTGCAAAAGTCACACCACCGCCAACCCAAATGGGTGAACGGCTACTGCCGTGACGAGCACGGCCAGTTCCTTTTTGTTTCCAAGGCTTTCTTCCGCCACCGCGCACTTCAGCTCGGGTCTTATTGGCAAAGGAGCCTTGACGTTGATTGGCAAGGTAGTTTACGACAGCTTCATGCATCACATGAGTATTTGGCTCAATACCGAAAATGGATGGGGAAAGCTCTCTTTCAGCAACTTGCTCGCCTTTTTGATTTAATATTTGTATAGCCACAGTAATACTCCTTTACTTTACTTAGAAACCTTCACCGAGGGCTTCATGGAAATAAAGCCTTTGCGTGGTCCAGGGACAGCGCCTTTGACCAAAATAAGGTCGCGATCTGCATCGACGCGAACGATCTCAAGATTCTGGACCGTTACTTTCTCATAACCCATACGTCCTGGGCCTCGTTGTCCTTTGGCTACACGAGCGGGGGTTGAACTCGCTCCTCTAGATCCGGGTGTTCTGTGAAATTTGGAACCGTGAGATACAGGTCCTCGTGCTTCGTTATGGCGTTTAATGATACCAGCTGTTCCTTTACCTTTTGAAGTTCCGGTAACATCGATACATTGCCCAACTTTGAAAAAATCAGCCTTGATCTCTTGACCCAGGGTGTATTTTTCAGGATCATCAACAAGAAATTCAACAACGCGTTTTTTCGCTTGGACACCAGCCTTCTCAAAATGGCCTAGTTCCGGTTTATTTAATCGTTGTTTCTTTTCCTCGCCAAAGGCTACTTGTAGGGCATTGTAACCATCGCGATCCTTTGTTTTAATTTGTGTAACATAGATGGGGCCGGCCTCAACAACGGTGACGACGGTTTGAATACCGCCCTCATCAAATACTTGAGTCATCCCGATCTTTCTACCTAAAAGACCTAACATGTTTCCTCCTCATTTTACAGCGGATTGCACCTTGCAATCATACTAAAACATCTTATAGTTTAATTTCGATATCCACGCCGGCGGGAAGGTCCAATCGAGTTAAAGCATCGACGGTCTTTTTCGTCGGACTGGCAATATCTATAAGTCTCTTGTGAGTGCGCAGTTCGAATTGTTCTCTAGAATCTTTATTAACGTGGGGGGAACGGATAACTGTGAAAATTTCTTTTCTTGTAGGTAGCGGAATCGGTCCTGCTACTTCGGCACCCGTTGCCTTGGCTGTTTCAACAATTTTCGCTGCTGAAGCATCAAGAATCTTGTGATCAAATGATTTTAGTCTGATGCGGATTTTTTGTCCTTCGTTCATTACTTCCTCCTATTGTTTGCATAGTACACTCGTTCTGGTGTACCCATTACTTTATGTCCCGCGTTTTCCTCAAGGGAAAACTGCTCCATCGAAAATGTCCCGGTAGGTTGGGTAACCTTCGACTTCATCACTAATCGGACATGCTAGATAATAATAATGCATATACCTTCTAAAGTCAAGGAATCAAGGCAATATAGCCTTTTAAAAATAATTGTGTTTATGTAACACTTTGTAGTTTATTCACACAATTAAATAGAAAAGAGCCCAAAATGTATTCAGGCTCTTTCGTATTTTGTTTAAGAAATTCTTATTCGATGATCTCTACAACGGAACCAGCACCTACGGTACGTCCACCTTCACGGATAGAGAATTTAAGACCTTCTTCAATAGCTATATGATAAAGAAGTTCGATTTCCATGATGATGTTGTCGCCGGGCATACACATTTCTTGTCCTTCAGGAAATTCAATAGAGCCTGTAACGTCAGTGGTTCTAAAGAAGAACTGTGGTCTGTAACCGGGGAAGAAAGGTGTGTGGCGTCCGCCTTCTTCTTTCTTCAGTACGTAGACTTGGGCTTTGAACTTTTTGTGAGGAAGGATGGAGCCTGGTTTTGCCAAGACTTGTCCCCGCTCAATTTCAGTTCTCTGAATACCACGCAGAAGAATACCAACATTATCTCCTGCCTGTCCTTCGTTCAGAGTCTTTTGGAACATCTCAACGCCGGTAACAATTAATTTCCTGCTTTTCTCGTGAAGGCCAACCAGTTCAACTTCATCACCGATTTTAACTTCACCACGCTCAATACGGCCGGTAGCAACAGTTCCACGACCTGTTATTGAGAATACGTCCTCAACAGGAAGCAGGAAAGGTTTGTCTATCGCACGTAGGGGCTCAGGAACATAAACGTCGATAATATTGAATAGTTCAATGATGTCATCTCCCCACTTGCTGGAAGTATCTTCCAGAGCTCTAAGGGCAGAACCACGAATAATTGGAGTATCATCGCCAGGGAAATCATATGCATCAAGCAGTTCGCGAATTTCCATCTCGACTAGTTCTAAAAGTTCTTCGTCATCTACCATATCACATTTGTTAAGGAAAACTACGATATATGGTACACCTACTTGACGGGAAAGAAGGATATGTTCACGTGTCTGGGGCATAGCACCATCGGCGGCACTAACAACCAGAATGGAACCGTCCATTTGAGCGGCACCGGTGATCATATTTTTTACATAGTCGGCGTGACCAGGGCAGTCTACGTGAGCATAGTGACGATTAGGTGTCTCATACTCAACGTGGGAGGTGGAGATGGTGATTCCACGCTCGCGCTCTTCGGGAGCTTTGTCAATTTTGTCAAAGGCAACAGCATTACCTAATTGATATCTATCATACAGGGTTTTGGTAATAGCGGCTGTCAGGGTTGTTTTACCGTGGTCAACGTGACCAATGGTTCCGATATTTAAGTGGGGTTTATTTCTTTGAAATACTTCTTTTGCCATTTTTTCCTCCTAATTACTTTAACACTTTAAGTGCAATGGACTCGGGTACTTGTTCATAGTGGTCAAACTGCATGGTGTAGTTTGCTCTTCCTTGGGATTTACTGCGTAAATCCGTGGCATAGCCAAACATTTCTGAAAGAGGGACTTGAGATCTAATTATTTGGGCACTTCCCTCGGCTTCTAAGCCTTCAAGACGACCTCTTCTAGAGTTAATATCACCCATAACATCACCCAAGTATTCCTCGGGAGTTGTTACATCAACCTTCATATATGGCTCCAACAGTGTACTTCCTGCTTTTAGAAGCGCTTTTTTGATAGCCATACTGCCGGCAATTTTAAAGGCCATCTCCGATGAGTCAACATCATGATAGCTTCCATCGTAAAGTTCGATTTCAATATCCACAACCTCATAGCCGCCAAGCATACCACTGGTGAGAGCCTCTTGCATGCCTTGATCAACTGAAGGTATATATTCTTTGGGGATCGTACCACCCACCACTGAATTGATGAATTTGTAACCGCTTCCCGGTTCGCCTTTTCTTACACGAATCTTAACATGGCCATACTGACCGCGTCCACCACTTTGGCGTGCATATTTTTCATCAATTTCGGCACTGCCGGCAATTGTTTCTTTATATGCAACCTGGGGGGCACCAATATTGGCTTCTACCTTAAACTCTCGCAAAAGTCTGTCTACGATAATCTCAAGATGTAGCTCTCCCATACCAGCGATGATAACCTGTCCGGTTTCTTCATTGGTAAAGGTATTAAAGGTTGGGTCTTCTTCGGAAAGCTTAGCTAAGGCTAAGCCCATCTTCTCTTGTCCGGCTCTGGTTTTTGGCTCTATAGCCACCGAGATAACCGGATCAGGGAATTCCATGGATTCGAGAATAACCGGATGATTTGTATCACATAGAGTATCACCGGTACCTGTGCTTTTAAGGCCAACAGCACTGGCAATATCTCCGGCATAAAGTTCTTTAATTTCCTCTCGGTCGTTGGCATTCATACGAAGCAAGCGGCCGATGCGTTCTTTTTTCGACTTGGTCGAGTTATAAACGCTATCACCGGATTTTAGAACTCCAGAATAAACCCTAAGGAATGTAAGTTTCCCAACAAAGGGATCCGTCATAATTTTAAAGGCCAGCGCACTAAAGGGCTCGTTGTCGCTGGAGTGTCGTTCTTCCGCTTCCCCGGTATCGGGATTCACACCGTTAATTGGCGGAATATCAATGGGGGAGGGCATAAAATCAACGATTGCATCCAGCAGCATCTGAACTCCCTTGTTCTTGTAGGCAGTGCCACAAACAACAGGGACCATTTCACCGGCAATGGTGGCTCGTCGAATGGCCTTACGAAGTTGATCTTTTGAGATTTCTTCTCCGGAGAAGTAGAGCTCCATTAGCTCTTCATCGCCTTCAGCTGCTGATTCGATAAGTTTTTCTCTATATTCCACTGCAAGTTCTTTAAGGTCCTCTGGGATTTCAGTAACTTCAACCTCTTGGCCAAAGTCACCCTTAAAAACCCTTGCGTTTTGTTCAATCAGATCCACCATCCCAACAAAGCTTTCTTCAGCTCCGATAGGAATTTGAAGGGGAACAGGATTTGCACCTAAGCGGGATTTCATCTGTTCCATAACACGAAAGAAATCTGCCCCCGTAATATCCATTTTGTTTACAAAGGCTAGTCGAGGAACACCATAGCGATTTGCTTGTCGCCACACGGTTTCCGTTTGGGGCTCAACGCCCCCCTTTGCACAAAATACAGTTACGGATCCATCAAGGACGCGCAATGATCTTTCCACTTCTGCCGTAAAGTCGACGTGACCGGGAGTATCTATGATATTAATACCATGGTCTTTCCAGACTGTCGTCGTTGCTGCTGAAGTAATCGTAATGCCACGTTCTTGCTCCTGATCCATCCAGTCCATAGTTGCTGAACCATCATGGGTCTCACCTATCTTATAGTTTTTTCCTGTGTAAAATAGAATTCTCTCTGTAGTTGTCGTTTTACCGGCATCTATATGAGCCATAATTCCAATATTTCTTGTTTTTTCCATTGGAAAGTATCTTGACATAAGATTACCTCCTTTCAGCCCGCATTAGTATCTAAAATGTGCAAAAGCTTTGTTAGCTTCAGCCATTTTATGGACTTCGTCTTTTTTCTTCACAGCTCCGCCAGTGTTATTCATGGCATCAAGAAGCTCAGCTGTCAGACGTTCCTTCATTGTTCGTTCTTTTCTTCTTCTTGTATATTCTACCAGCCATCGCAGACCCAGAGTTTGACGCCTCTCAGGTCGTACTTCAATCGGAACCTGATAGTTGGCTCCACCTACACGGCGGGCTTTAACTTCGACAACGGGCATACAATTGGCTAAGGCTTGATTAAAGCACTCCAGTGGTGGTTTTCCTGATTTCTCAGAAGCCTGCAACATGGCACCATAAACAATATCTTGAGCAATACCTTTTTTTCCGTCAAGCATCACGTTATTAATGAGCTTTGTAACTACTTTGCTACCGTATACGGCATCGGGCAGCACATCTCTTTTAGGAACTTTACCCTTTCTTGGCACTTTCCTTCCCTCCTTAAAATACTTTTTTCATCGGTACTGAACCATAGTAAAGGCTTATTTTTTAGGCCTTTTAACGCCGTATTTCGATCTGGCCTGTTTTCTATTTTGAACCCCGGCTGTGTCTAATACACCGCGAACAATATGATAGCGTACCCCGGGGATATCCCGGACTCTTCCACCGCGGATTAAAACAACGCTATGCTCTTGTAGATTGTGTCCTTCTCCAGGGATATAAGCTGTCACTTCCATTCCATTTGTAAGACGAACTCTGGCAACTTTACGTAGCGCTGAGTTAGGCTTTTTAGGGGTAACAGTTTTAACCGAGGTGCAAACGCCTCTTTTTTGAGGAGCATTAAGCTTAGTCGCTTTATTTCTCAGTGTGTTAAAGTTTCTTTGTAGTGCAGGGGTATCGGTCTTGGTTTTCTTGTCTTCCCGACCCTTGCGTACTAATTGGTTAATTGTTGGCATGATTCCTCCTTTCCTAAACATTTTGTGAATATATACTTATATTTGTAAAACTCTGAGGAAGTTTTTCTCTCTCAGAAGGGATTAAATAGATATAGGTTCGATAAAATAATCATACCTTATGAATTCTATCACTTCTTAAGGGCCTCGTCAACAGGAAATGCTTCCCCAAAATAATTATTTTGGGGAAGTTATGATATTCCTATAGCGACTGATTCCCGTTCCAGCAGGAATGAGTTTACCGATTATTACATTTTCCTTGAGTCCGATAAGTTTATCTTCTTTACCTTTGATTGCTGCTTCGGTAAGAACACGAGTGGTTTCCTGGAAAGAAGCTGCCGAGAGGAAGGAATCGGTAGAAAGACTTGCCTTGGTAATTCCAAGTACGATTCTCTCACCGGTGGCCACCTCTTTGCCTTCTTGAATCATCTGATTGTTGATCCGCACAAAGCGTTGATAGTTTTCATTGCTTCCTGGGATGAAGTCCGTATCGCCCCCATCGATAATACGTATTTTTGAAAGCATTTGTTTTGCAATGATTTCAATATGTTTATCGTTTATGGCAACACCTTGACTTACATAGACTTTTTGAACTTCTTTAATAATATATTCCTCTACACCCTGTACGCCGGTAATGCTTACTATCTCGGCTGGATAGAGGGAACCATCGGTGAGTTGCTCGCCTTTTTGTACGTAGCTTCCATCCTTATATCGGATTTTTGAGCCATATACCGCCAAATAGCGTTCGGTCAGACCTTCATCGGTGGTAATAACAATCTCTTTACGTCTACCCTGATCCTCAATGGTGAGGACTCCGGCTTCTTTGGCCATAAGGGCTAGACCCTTAGGTTTCCTAGCTTCAAACACTTCTTCAACCCTGGGAAGACCCTGGGTGATATCGGCGCCTGCAACTCCACCGGTATGGAAGGTACGCATAGTCAACTGGGTTCCCGGTTCACCAATGGACTGGGCTGCAATGGTGCCAACGGCTTCACCAACACTTACGCTTTTCCCATCGGCCAGGTTTACACCGTAGCACTTCGAGCAAACACCACCTTCGCATTCACAGGTTAGCACGCTGCGTACCAAAACGCTTTCAAGGCCACTTTCTTCAATGTCTTTGGCGATAGCAGTACTGATCATTGTGTTTTTATCACAGATCAATCTCCCTCGTTTTGTTTTGATATCCGAAGCAGGAAAACGTCCTAGAATACGTTCGGTAAGCTCTTCAATAATCTCGTTTCCTTCTCGCAAAGATACTACTTCAACGCCGGTGGTAGTTCCGCAGTCCTCTTCTTTAACAATAACGTCCTGGGCCACGTCAACAAGGCGACGGGTCAAATAGCCGGAGTCAGCGGTTCGAAGGGCTGTATCGGCACTGCCCTTACGGGCGCCGGTGGTGGAAATAAAGTATTCGAGAATAGAAAGGCCTTCACGCAAACTACCTAGTATCGGCACTTCAACGGTTTTACCCGTGGCACTGGCCATGTTCCCTCGGATTCCACAAATCTGAGAAATTTGGTTGGCGTTACCTCGAGCACCGGACTGGCTCATAATATAGAGACTATTCATGGGGCCTAGGTTTCTAATTACAGCATTTTTAATTCTATCTTTGGTCTCTCCCCAAATTTTGATAACAAACTCATGGCGCTCATCATCGCTGATCAAGCCTTTACGATAGAAATCAATATATTTGGCTTCTAGTTTTCGCGTTTCTTCGATGAGTTCACCTTTTTCCGGTGGAACCACCATATCAGCCATACTAATTGAAACTGCTGATTTTGTTGAATATTTAAAGCCCAAATCCTTTATATTGTCCAGCATTTGTGCTGTAACATTAGAGCCTCTGATTTCATAGGTTTTACTAATAATGTTCTCGAGAACTTTTTGCGTACAGAGACGATCCATCTCCAAAGCAAAGGGCTCTTTTCTTCGATCCACTAGACCAATGTCTTGAGGGATTTTACTATTAAAGATAAAGCGGCCCACTGTACTTTCAACAAGGCTTTGACCTTTTTTATTCGTCATACGAAGTTTAACCAAAGAATGCAGTTTTACATCGCCATTTTCGTAGGCCATAATCATCTCGTCAAAATTAGAGAAAATCATTCCTTCGCCCTTGGCACCTTCTTCATGAATTGTAAGATAGTAGCAACCCATAACCATATCCTGAGTAGGAGTTGTAATTGGCTTACCATCTTTAGGGGCTAAGATGTTGTTAGAACTGAGCATGAGAAAACGTGCTTCTGACTGAGCTTCAACACTGAGCGGTACGTGAACTGCCATCTGGTCTCCGTCAAAGTCGGCATTATAAGCAGTACACACCAGTGGATGGAGCTTAATGGCCTTACCCTCTACTAAAACCGGTTCAAAGGCTTGAATACCTAGTCTATGGAGTGTAGGGGCACGGTTTAATAAAACAGGATGCTCTTTTATTACTTCTTCCACTACATCCCATACTTCGGGATGTTCTTTTTCCACCATACGCTTAGCACTTTTAACATGACCCACTCTATCATCACTCATTAGCTTTCGCATAACAAAGGGTTTAAAGAGTTCTAGAGCCATTTTCTTAGGAAGACCACACTGATAAAACTTCAGCTCAGGACCAACAACGATAACAGAACGTCCTGAATAGTCAACGCGTTTACCAAGAAGGTTCTGACGGAATCTACCCTGCTTTCCTTTGAGCATATCGCTTAAAGATTTAAGGGGGCGCTTTCCGGGTCCGGTAACGGGTCTTCCCCTTCGACCGTTGTCCACAAGAGAGTCAACGGCTTCCTGGAGCATACGTTTTTCATTTTTAATTATGATTTCCGGCGCCTTGAGATCCAACAGTTTTTTGAGGCGGTTGTTTCTATTGATTACCCGCCTATAAAGGTCATTGAGGTCCGAAGCGGCAAAGCGACCACCATCCAGTTGAACCATGGGTCTAAGATCCGGAGGAATAACCGGTACAGCATCAAGGATCATCCACTCGGGCTTATTTCCAGATTTTCTAAAGGACTCGACAACATCTAGGCGTCTTACAGCCTTAGATCGCTTTTGTCCTGAACTGGTTTCAATGGTTTCGCGAAGTTCTTCGCTGAGTTCATCTAGCTTCAGTTCAAGAAGGAGTTCTTTAACAGCCTCAGCCCCCATGCCAGCACGGAAACGATTGCCATAGAGATCACGGTTTTCTGCATAATCATATTCCGACAGAATTTGATACTTCATTAGAGTCGTATCGCCTTCATCCAGGACAATATAAGAAGCAAAGTAAAGTATTTTTTCGAGATTCTTAGGTGAAATGTTTAGGAGTATTCCCATTTTAGAAGGAATTCCTCTAAAATACCATATATGAGAAACAGGAGCTGCAAGTTCAATATGCCCCATGCGCTCACGGCGCACATTGGCTTTGGTTACTTCCACACCACATTTATCACAGATTACGCCTTTAAAGCGTATACGTTTGAATTTTCCACAGTGACACTCCCAGTCCTTGGTAGGCCCAAAGATCTTTTCACAGAAAAGCCCTTCCTTTTCTGGCTTAAGAGTGCGGTAGTTGATGGTTTCGGGTTTTTTCACTTCACCATAGGACCATTCTCTGATCTTTTGAGGGGAAGCAAGTCCAATTCGAATTGAATCAAAATTATTAAATTCTAACAAAGGCCTCTCCCTTCCTACTCTTCATCGCTGTAAACGTCTTCATCGCTGAGTTCACCGGTGTCTTCTAGATCAACTTCTTCTAAATCTTTAACATCTTCTGCGTCGTAGCGATCTTTTTCAAGGCTGCCGGCGATGAGCTCTTGGGTGTCTCCGCTGATTTCGTAGTCATCATCCAGTTCCAGATTGATTTCATTGCCTTCTTCGTCGATAACTTTAACGTCTAAGGCTAGGGACTGGAATTCTTTGATAAGAACTTTGAAGGATTCGGGCACACCGGGACTGGGTATATCTTCTCCCTTAACGATGGCCTCATAGGCCTTGACCCTACCTACAACGTCATCACTTTTAATAGTGAGAACTTCTTGAAGGGTATAGGCTGCTCCATAGGCTTCCAGAGCCCAAACTTCCATCTCTCCAAAGCGCTGGCCACCAAACTGAGCTTTACCACCCAAGGGTTGTTGGGTGACAAGTGAGTAAGGCCCCGTACTTCTGGCATGAATCTTATCATCCACCAAGTGGTGGAGTTTTAACATATACATATAGCCGACAGTGACCGGTTGATCAAAATATTCTCCCGTTCTACCGTCCCGGAGACGAAGCCTTCCATCCTTTGGATAACCGGACTTACTTAGAAGCTCTTCGATTTGTGCTTCGTTGGCCCCATCAAATACTGGAGTTGCAACTTTTAATCCCAGTTGTTTTGCCGCAAGACCTAGATGGACTTCCAGTACCTGACCGACGTTCATACGTGAAGGTACGCCCAAGGGGCTAAGAAGAATTTGAAGGGGTCTTCCGTCATCGAGAAAAGGCATGTCCTCTTTAGGAAGGATTCTGGAAATAACACCTTTATTACCATGGCGTCCCGCCATTTTGTCGCCTACATTTATTTTTCTTTTCTTTGCAATATAAACTCTTACTAACTCATTTACACCAGGAGTCATTTCATCATTGTTTTCTCTACTAAATAGTTTAACATCGACAACAATACCCGATGCTCCATGGGGTACGGTTAAAGAAGTGTCGCGCACTTCTCTGGCTTTTTTCCCAAAGATGGCACGAAGAAGTCTTTCTTCTGGTGTCAGTTCGGTTTCTCCTTTGGGAGTTACTTTGCCAACCAGAATATCTCCTGAGTCCACTTCGGCACCAATGCGCACAATGCCTCGCTGGTCTAGTTCTTTAAGGGCTTCATCACCGACATTGGGTATGTCCCTTGTAATTTCCTCGGCGCCTAACTTTGTGTCCCTTGCCTCAGACTCATACTCCTCAATGTGTATAGAAGTAAGAACATCTTTTTCAACGAGTTCTTCGCTAATAAGAATAGCATCTTCAAAGTTGTAGCCTTCCCAAGTCATAAAGCCAACCAAAACATTGGCTCCTAGGGCCAGTTCGCCTTGATCTGTCGCTGGACCATCACATAGAAGATCTCCAGCAAGAACTTGGTCTCCTTTGTTTACATAGGTCTTTTGATGAATGGATGTTCCTTGGTTAGAACGTTTAAACTTAAGAAGAGGATATTTATCCAAACTACCATCGGAAGATCTTCGAACAATGACCTCATCACCTGTGGCTTTGATAACTTCCCCACTGTGCTTAGCTAGGACCAGTGCACCGCTGTCATAGGCTGACTTATATTCCATCCCAGTTCCTACAACGGGAGATTCGGGGCGGATTAGTGGGACAGCCTGCTTTTGCATGTTCGATCCCATTAGAGCTCTAACAGAGTCGTCATTTTCAAGGAAAGGAATTAAAGCCGTGGCTACAGAGACCATCTGTTGAGGTGAAACTTCCATATAAGTAGCTGTATCGCTACTTACTTCTTTTATTTCAGCGTCATAGCGCACTATAACTCGGTCGGAAATAATGGTACCGTCCTCGGCTATAGGCTCATTGGCTGGAAAAATTACCTGGTGCCGTTCTTCGTTGGCATTAAGGTAAACAATCTCATTGGTAACTTTATGAGTATCCTGATCGATGACACGGTAGGGTGATTCGATAAAACCATATTCGTTAATCCGGCCATAGGTGGCAAGATAACTAATCAGACCGATATTGGGTCCTTCTGGAGTTTCAATAGGACACATTCTTCCATAGTGGGAATAGTGAACGTCACGAACCTCAAAACCTGCTCTATCCCGAGAAAGGCCACCGGGGCCTAGGGCTGAGAGCCTACGTTTATGTGTAAGTTCCGCCAAAGGATTGTTCTGATCCATAAACTGAGACAACTGGCTGCTTCCAAAGAATTCCTTTATTGCCGCCGTTACAGGCCGAATATTAATCAAGGTTTGAGGGGTGATTGTATCGGTATCTTGAGTTGTCATGCGTTCTCGAATAACTCTTTCCATACGAGAAAGGCCAATACGAAATTGGTTTTGCAGGAGCTCGCCAACGCTGCGAATTCTACGATTGGAGAGGTGATCAATATCATCAATTTCTCCAACACCTTGGCTAAGATTAAAGAAATAGGAACAAGCGGCTAGCATATCATCCACGGTAACGTGGCTTGGTACCAACTCATTTGCCCGCTCATATATTTTCTCGAGTCTTTCTTGGGGATCTTCAAACTTCTCCATGATGTCCATAAGAGTGGGATAGTGTACACGCTCGATGATGATATCTCTATCGACTCCATCTAAATAATAATCGATATCTACCATATGGTTTCCGATGACAACAACGCCTTCACCGTCAACATCTAAGACAACACGCTTGATTCCTGCGTTCTCGATATGACGACATTTTTTCTTATTAAGCACTGTACCGGCTTCATAAAGGATTTCTCCCGTGGTCGTATCGACAGCGTCTTCCAACAAACGATGGCCCATGCATCTTTGGAAAAGATCAAGATTCTGATTGAATTTATAACGACCAACGCGGGCTAAATCGTAGCGTCTCTCATCAAAAAACATCGAATCAATTAGATTAGAAGCACTCTCAATAGTAGGAGGCTCACCTGGACGAAGCTTTCTGTAAATTTCAATATAGCCTTCTTCACGACTGGTAGAAACATCCTTGGCCAGGGTTTTAAGAAGTCTTTCACTCTCACCGAAGAACTCTAAAATCGCCGAATCACTTTCATAGCCGAGCATGCGAATTAGTGCGGTTACAGGCAGTTTTCGTGTCCTGTCTATACGCACAGAAAGACTCTCGGCGGAGTCGGTTTCAAATTCAAGCCAAGCCCCTCGATTGGGAATGACCTGACCGGAAAACATTTCATTTCCCGACTTATCAAGTTTTTTAGTAAAATATGTCGATGGTGAACGTACAAGTTGGCTGACGATAACTCGCTCTGCTCCGTTAATAATAAAAGTTCCACGCTCTGTCATCATGGGAAAGTCTCCCATAAAAACGTTTTGCTTTTTTATTTCACCGGTTTCTTTGTTAACCAAACGTACGTCTACGCGCAGGGCTACTGAATAACTAACATCGCGGTCTTTACATTCCTGTACATCATATTTGGGATCTTTTTCAAAATAATAGTCCTCAAACTCCATCAGGATTTTTCCGGTGTAGTCATAAATGGGTGAAATGTCCTCTAAAGCTTCTTTTAGTCCTTTTTTACGGAACCAATCGAAGGATTTGGTCTGGATTTCTAAGAAATCCGGCAGATCAATCTGCTGTTCGATGCGTGAAAAGGATAAGCGCTCAACTTCTCCGAATTTAACAAGTTGTGGCATTCAACAACTCCCCCCTTGTCTCAAATTCCCTTATTTCAATTAGAAATAGGGACTGTCAAATGAAAATAAGCATAACTGTCCATGGTAAAAATATATACTAGATTAGATTACCATAGCCACGCTATACCGTCAAGTTAAATTTCTCTGTGTATTCAATTATAAATTGTAATTACTCTGTTGTATTTATACATCAACCATTAAAAAGCCTAAATATTTCGGGACTGTTTTTGTGTGTTCAGAAATGACTTTGATCCACATTTTTAAGATTTATTTTCCCTGGCTTTGTATATGTGTCATGCTTCCGTATAAGTTTTTTAAAATTTCAAATTCTGCTTCTTCGTAAAATTTACACTCTCCACGGCCATAGGCCTTGGCCACTTCTAGAGTAAAGCGCGAAGCTTGTTCCAGATCAAAAGGGTTACTGGCACCGGTGGCGCAGCCAGGGACAGGAACCTCCGTCGTTATGGCAATGCCCACAACGGGAACTTCTGTTGCCGTCGAAGGTTGAAGAATGCTGTTAAGATGGTACAGGCCATTGCCATAGGGCGTAATATCCTGAGTACTCAGGGGGAAAACCACGGGTAATTTCCCAGTAGTGATTTCCATTATATTTAAGAGATCATCGCTGACTTTAAGAATATATCCTTCTTTTACCGTAGAAGATATTGCAAATCCTCTGTGATTTATGACTCTATTTCCCTTGGTCGTATCTATAGATAAAATTGCATCGAGATCTCCACTGACTTCCTCTTCGTTTACTCGGGCCATATCCACCGGCGAGCCCATGAAGGCCACGGGTTTATGGGGCTGGGTAGGTGCATCGGGACAAATATGGGTTGACACTATGATGTCTCCATCAAGATAGTCGCCTTTTTTTTGCATATCTAAAAGTTTTGCTGCCACGGCAAGGGCTACCAATGCTCCGTCGCCATCGGACACCATGCCGATTCTCTCGGGTCTTGCCCCTATTCCGCCAAGTCTTCCTAAAATACCCAAAGTCGGCGCTTCCATACCTTTGGACTTGCCCTTTAAGCCCTGTATTTTTATTCTTATGAAATCCGTTTTACCCCTATCTCCACAGATTGTTTTAACAAGTACATCCTGGGCACCCAAAGAAAGCATATATTTTTTTATAACTTCCCCATTGACCTGGGCGCTATCAAGGTATTCATAGATATCCAAAACTTGTTTTAATAACATTACAGTCTCCTCATTGTCTATTCCGGTATATAGTATTTTTGAGCAAAACAAACATTTTAAAATGCCTCTACATTTAGGAGAATTTCATTTTTCTTTATTGTTTATTATTTCTCGGGCTTTTCTCACCAAATCTTCACTCACATTATTTTGGATATCCCCACCCCGCACAGCTCTTCCAAAATGAAGATCATAGTTTTTCCCGGAAAACTCTTTTATAAGGTACTCCATATTCCCAAAATCTACTCCACTTCCAACCACAACTTGCAGAGGTCCTTCCATCATTTTTTTAAGCACCTCAATATTTTGCCTGGCCGTCCCCGGTCCACCGGAACTAAGAACGTGGGTAAAATTATGGATCTTATTGATCTTTTCAAGGCTTTTAAAAATATTATGGGACTGGTCAATGGCTCTGTGAAAGGTTGCCCTCATATTGGTAGCACTAAAGAGCCTTTTTAGAAACTCCACGTCTACTTCTCCCTGAGGAGTAAGAGCACCAACTACTATCCTCTTAACACCAATTGCTTCCATTCGCAAAAGGTCCCTGGTCATCACTAAGAGCTCGTCTTGGCCATAGCAAAAGCTTTTTGAGAAGGGTCTAAGCATGACAGCCACTTCTATTGGAAGCTCCAAAACACTTCGAATAAGTCCATCGCTGGGAGTAAGTCCCCCTTCGGATAAAGCGCTGATAAGCTCAATGCGATGAGCTCCACCCTTGATCGAGTTTTTAGCGTCCAAAAGACTCGAAGAAATAATCTCAAGCATTGTTAATCCTTTCTTTCTACTTCGGTAGCTTCCCCTTTAAAGAATACTTTTTCAATTTCAAAGTTATTATTTAATAGAACAAGATCAGCCCAAAGTCCCGTCTGGAGGCTCCCCACACAATCATCAAGGCCAAGAAGTCTAGCAGGGTTTTCACTTAACATTCTGCTTATGGTTTCCACAGAAAAATCTGTAGACTCAAGCATCGTTTTGAGCATCTTATCCAGGGAATGGACACTGCCCGCTAGAGTTCCGTCATCAAGAAGGCAGTGGCCCTCTTTTACATGGACTCTCTGCCCAGCTAGATAATAATCTCCTTCTTTAAGAAAGGTGCCCGCCATGGCGTCGCTGATTAGGATAATTTTCTTGGAATCTTTTAGACCCATTAAGGGTTTTAAGAGATCTCTATGTATATGTACTCCATCGGCAATAAATTCTACGGTGAAATCTTTATTCATCATGGCACCCAATACACCAGGAGCTCTGTGGTGAAAACCCACCATTGCGTTAAAGCAGTGAGTAATATGGCTTACGCCTTCATCATAGGCACTTAGGGCCGTCTGATAATCGGCTCCAGAATGACCAATACTTAACTTCACATAATCTTTCATCTGTTTTATAAAGGTGAAAGCTTCGTCCATCTCCGGGGCGATGGTTACAATCTTTAAAATATCCACATATTCCTTAACCCACAATGCGGGCTTTTGGATATAGGCTTCGGGATGGGCCCCTCGAAAGTCAGGATTAATAAAAGGTCCTTCTAAATAGGCCCCCAGTATGCGGGAGCCTCTCAGTGTATCTTTATTTTCCCTAATACATTTAAGAGCCTTTTCAATATCCTCTCTTGGGGCACTGAAGGTTGTGGGAAGCCAAGAGGTTATCCCTCTTTTTAAAAGAGAAAGGGAAATTGCCTCCAGAGCCTCAGCACTGGCCTCCATAACATCTCTGCCGTGAGCACCGTGAATATGACTATCAATAAAGCCGGGAAGAACCCACCCCTTAAAACAGATTTTTTCGCCAAAATGATTGCTTATCTCTTTTTCATCGATAAAGCCAATTATTTTTTCCTTAAAGAGCAAAGCCTTGTTTTCAACGACTCCCTGGGGTGTAACAAATCTGCCGCCGTAAAGAATTTTTGTCATAGCCAAACCTTTCCCATGGTCAATAATGTAGAAATACCCCCTTTGTGAGAGGCAAAGCCCAACTCAAAGGGGGTAAAAAGAAGTAAAAAAGCTTCTACTTAAGTTCGACGCTAGCGCCGACGTCTTCCAGTTCTTTTTTGACTTTTTCTGCTTCTGCTTTATCAACACCCTCTTTGATAGGTGTAGGAGCGGACTCAACCAGTTCTTTGGCTTCTTTGAGGCCAAGACCGGTCATAGCACGAACCACTTTGATAACGCCAATTTTTGCAGCACCAAAGCTTGTAAGGATAACGTCAAATTCGGTTTGCTCTTCAGCAGCTTCAACTTCGACGGCTCCGGCAGCAGCCATAGGTGCAGAAGCACTTACGCCAAATTCTTCTTCACAGGCTTTAACAAGCTCGTTAAGTTCGAGCACTGTCATTTCTTTAATGGCTTGTATAATATCTTCTCTTGTCATGTCTTCCTCCATTATTCTTTTTGATCTGCAATTGCTTTAAGCAGATAGGCAAATTTGGATATTGGTGATTGAATGCTGCCTAGGAATTTTGCCAGCAACACTTCCCTTGAGGGAATATCAGCAATCAGTTGAATACCATCTACATCATAGAATGTGCCGTCGATAACGCCGGCTTTTAGCTCGAGGTTTTGTGATTTTTTAGCAAAATCTTTCGCGATTTTTGCCGGTGCTACGGAATCTTCAAAACCAAAGGCTATGGCGTTGGGTCCTGTCAGTTCCGGCTCTAAGGACTGAAATTCTGTCCCTTCGATAGCCAGCTTGACAAGGCGGTTTTTATAGACTTTGTACTCGACATTTTGTGCACGGAACTGTTTTCTTAGTTCTGTCACTTCAGCAACATTGAGTCCACGATAATCTACAACGACAGCACTACTCGCCTTTTGAAACTTTTCGCGAATCTCTTCGACTTGAACTTCTTTTCTTTGGCGATTCTTGCTCATTCATTACCTCCTCGTGAAAAATGCCCCACAGACAGCAAGGGGCATAGAAAAAACACTATACACTCCCTTGGCAGGAAATTAAGCTAAGCACCTGCTGTCTACGGAAATTATTGTCCTTTATTCAGTTTAATACCGGGGCCCATTGTACTGGAAAGAGAAATGTTTTTGATAAAGTTTCCCTTAGCTGCCGGCGGTTTTACTTTAATGATTTCAGCAATAAAAGCTTTGATGTTTTCTTCGAGTTTTACAGAATCGAAGGAAAGTTTCCCTACAGAAACGTGAATCATATTGCTCTTATCCAGTCGATACTCGACCTTTCCTGCTTTAATCTCATTAACGGCTCTTTCTACATCAAAGGTTACCGTACCGGATTTTGGATTGGGCATTAGACCCTTTGGTCCCAGTACCCTACCAAGACGACCGATTAGACCCATCATATCTGGTGTGGCAACGATAACATCGTAGTCAAACCAGCTTTCTTTTTGGATCTTTTCAATCATATCTTCTGCTCCAACAAAGTCAGCACCGGCTGCGGTGGCTTCGTCGGCTTTTTCTCCCTTGGCAATAACAAGAACTTTACGAACTTTTCCTGTGCCGTGAGGAAGCACCATTGCGCCTCTGATTTGTTGATCTGCATGTCTACCATCAACACCGAGGCGAAGATGTAGCTCCACAGTCTCATCAAACTTTGCGCTTTGCATACTCTTTAGTAACTCCACTGCCTCATTGGTGTCATAAAAGGCATGGGAATCTACTTTCTTCGCGTTATCAGTAACGCGCTTTCCTGTTTTCATAAATCTCCTCCGTGGTCATAACGATGACTCTCCCACAGGTAGTATTATTCTACTACAGTAACGCCCATACTTCGTGCAGTACCAGCGATCATACGAATAGCAGCTTCCACATCGGCTGCATTCAAGTCTTCCATCTTTTTTGTCGCAATTTCTCTTAATTGATCCTGAGTGATGCTTCCAACTTTAGTATTGTTGGGAACACCGGAACCGGATTCAATCTTGATAGCCTTCTTAATAAGATCGGCAGCGGGGGGTGTTTTTGTGATGAAAGTGAAGGATCGATCTGCATAAACCGTGATAACAACGGGAATTAAAAATCCCATTTGATCTTGGGTCTTTGCATTGAACTCTTTGGTAAACTGCATAATGTTCACACCGTGCTGACCGAGAGCCGGCCCTACGGGTGGAGCGGGTGTAGCCTTACCTGCAGGGATTTGCAACTTAATCAGACCAACTACTTTTTTAGCCATAATTGCATCTCCTTTCTATGAAAAGCTCTTAGAGCTTGACAACCTGATGATATTCCAGCTCAACAGGAGTTTCCCTGCCAAACATGGAGATCAATACGCTTACTGTGCCTTTGTCCTGGTTAATGTGATCCACTGTACCCACTGAATCTATAAAAGGGCCTGCTTTAATACTAACCATATCGCCGACTTTAAAATCAATAATCGGTCCTTGGTCATGGATACCCATGTTTCGGAGTTCTTCATCACTCAGCGGAACGGGTTTACTACCGGGGCCGACAAAACCTGTGACCCCTTTGGTATTTCGAACAACATACCAGGATTCATCATTCATATCCATATAGACAATGACATAGCCGGGAAAGAGCTTTCGCATCTTCTTTTTATACTGGCCATCTTTAAGTTCTACAACTTCTTCCATGGGAACCATTATCTCGGGGATAACTTCCTGCATGTCGCGGCTCTCTACGATTCTTTCCAGACTTAATTTGACTTTGTTTTCATGTCCTGAGTAAGTGTGAACCACATACCACTTTAAATTCGGATTATTCTCCAAAACATCCTCCTCCTAAATAAAACGCAGGAAGATTTGTTGGAAGATAAGATCAGCAAGGCCCATTACCAGAGCCAAAATTGCCGTCATAGCAACAACGACTGCTGTAAAATTTTTCAATTCTTTTTTTGAAGGCCAACTTACCTTCCTCATTTCGCTGCGAACGCCCTTGATGTATGCTTTTGTTTTCTCTAAGAAACTAAGCTTTGGTTTTGCTGTTTTTGCCATGGCTTATTTCGTTTCTTTATGGACAGTTTGCTCGCGGCAAAACTTGCAGTACTTCTTCAATTCGAGTCGATCGGGGTCGTTTTTCTTATTTTTAGATGTATTGTAGTTTCTGTTTTTGCATTTTTCACATGCCAATGTTATTCCTACGCGCATATCTTACCTCCCTAATATTCATGTACTAAGGTAAATTACCACATTTACCTTGAAAAGTCAACATTTCAAATGATATAGCCGGAGCTATATAGCTTCCTTAACTATACCATAGCTTTTAATCAATACAATAGAATTAAGTAAAAGAAAAGCCTAGTTACCTAAGCTTTTCAAGTGGAGCCCTTGAGCAGAATCGAACTGCCGATCTCCGCCTTACCAAGGCGATGCTCTACCGCTGAGCCACAAGGGCGAGTACCATACCATCCTACACTATAATAAGGTAGAAGGCAAGTACTTTATATATTATAATTCACTAGAAATTTAGCAGGGATTTAACCCTCTCGGTGTTGTAAAAAATAGCTATAACAGGCAATGCCCGAGGCGACGGATACATTAAGGGAATCAAAATCTGCCATGGGAATATTAAAAAGTCCATCGCAGTTTTCTTTAATCAGTCTACTAATCCCTTTGTCTTCAGAACCAAGAATAAGTAGGGTTTTTTTAGGGAAATTAATCTGGGATAGTTCCTGAGATCCATCAGCTTCAGCACCGTATACCCAAAAACCTTTTTTCTTGAACTCTTCTATCGTATCGCTTAAATTTGCCACTCTAGCTATGGGCAGATGGGCTGCAGCTCCGGCACTGACCTTAAAGCTAGTGGCATCAAGACTGGCAGAACGTCTCTTAGGAAGCACTAAACCCTGGGCTCCGAATCCATAGGCGCTTCGAATAATCGCTCCCAGGTTATGTGTGTCAGTAATGCTATCTAGAGCTAGGATAAGTCCATCCTTGTGAAGGAGGGAATATAAACTCACATAATCAACGCTACTTAAAAAAGCCACTACTCCTTGATGAGCCTTTCCAAGCTCGTCGAGTTTTGCTCTTTCAACCCAAGTATAGGGGATTTTCTTTTCTTCACATAAAAGAATGATTTCTTTCATGTCCTTACGATTCACGTCCTTTTGAAAGGAAACTTTATTGATATGCAAAGATCCCTTCAATCCTTCAAGAACGGGGTTTTTTCCTATAATTACATCCATTATTCCAGTACCCTGCTTTCTCCAATAGGCACAATGCCTAGAAAATATTTCCTAACCACGACCAAATAGCCATGGGTCATACTGATATGCTCATAATGCTCGGGATCAAGAATCTTCACTTTCACAACTTTTCTATGAATCCAAGGTTTTACTTGGGTATGTTCAAGAGCAAGATCAATCACCCTACTTTCTTTTTCATCCTTAGGGTTATAGCCATCAAAAAACACACTCTTTATTCCAACAAAGGTCAAGAGCAAAAGACATAGGGCAAAAAGCCGTCTCTCATTTCTAGTCCATTTTTTCATTATTGTCCTCTAAAACCTTGATACAAATTTCCATAATTTGATGGATCCGTTCTTTTTCGCCCTCTACATAAAGGGCTCCCAGCAGCGATTCAAGTCCCGTAGCTCGTCGATAATCACCCACACTAGAAGCCGAGGGAGCGGCACCGCCTTTGGCATTTCTTCCCCGGCGAAGATGGCCTTTTTCTGCACAGGTGAGTTCACTTTCCACTAGGAAATAGGTTTTAGCTTGAGCTTTGGCACTGACATAATTTTTAGCCCTTTTATTTAGTTCCCCTGGGCTTAAAAAGCCAGTGGATAATAAATATTCGCGAATATACAGTTCGTAGACTGCATCGCCTAAATAGGCAAGTTGCAAAGAATTGTAGCGATTTACCGATGCTAGTTCATTTCCCAAGTTGTTCCCTCTTTACTGTCTTTAATTTGCACGCCAAGAGCCACTAGTTTATCACGAATTTCGTCGGCTTTGCCATAGTTTTTATCTAACTTAGCCAAATGTCTTTCCTCTACCATCTTTTCGATTTCCTCTTTAAGAGTGTCATCGATGGCTTTTTCTTCAAAAAGCCCCAGTTGTAGAACACTGTCCATGCGTCTTATGGCATGGGCCTTTTCACCGGAAGAAAGCTCGGTGTCTTTAAGGCAATCGTAGAGCACAGTAAGGGCATTGGCCGTGTTGAGATCTGTTGCCATAGGAGTTAAAAAGGCTTTCCAATAGGCCGAGGTTTTCACGGGAGGATCCAGGGCCAGGCACCTTGCTTTAAGCTTGGCGAAGGCTTCCTTGGCCCCATCCAGTGCTTCGAAACTAAAAAGCAGTTGACGTCGATAATGACTTCCCAGTAAAAAATATTTGTAATCCATGGGGTCATAGCCAAGACTCTTTAAATAAGCAAGACTCAGAAACTCACCCCGGGACTTGCTCATCTTTCCTTCATTATCTATTAGCCATTCGGCATGCCACCAATAATTGACCCATTTTTCTCCTGTATAACTTTCACTTTGGGCAATTTCATTGGTATGGTGGGTAGGAATGTGATCGATACCACCGCAGTGGATATCCATACGGGGGCCAAAGGCATTCATTGCAATCACCGAGCACTCCAAATGCCATCCGGGATAGCCCTCACCATAAATAGAATCCCAGCGCATTTGCTGGTTGTCGAATTTTGATTGGGTAAACCAAAGCACAAAATCAAAGGGATTCTTTTTATTCTTATCCGGGAGCACATCCTCTCTGGCACCTATTTGCAAATTTTCTAGGGGCATACGAGAAAGTTCGTTGTATCTGGGAAATTTACTAATATCAAAATAAACATTGCCACCGGCCTGGTAGGTAAAGCCTTTTTCTTCTAATACTTTTATAAAGTTTACATAGTCATCGATATGATCTGTTGCCTTTTCAAGAATATTGGGTCTTTTTAAACGCAACTCGTCATAGTCTTTAAAAAAAGCTTTGGTATAATAATCGGCAATTTCCCAAACGGTTTTCTTTTCTCTTTTGGCACCCAGTAGCATTTTGTCATCGCCCTCATCCCCATCATCGGTAAGATGCCCTACATCGGTTATATTCATGGCTCTTTCTACTTTGTAGCCCAATGCCTCCAGGGTCCGAACAAGGATGTCTTCGCTAACATAGGTACGCATATTCCCTATATGGGCATAGTTGTAAACCGTAGGACCGCAGGTGTAGATACTAACGCGATCTTCACGAAGAGGAACAAAGTCCTCTAGCTGCAAACTTAAAGAATTGTATAATTTGAGCTTCATAATACCTCCCGGGCCTGGTCCAGCCTATGGATCACTCTTTCTCTGCCCAGAAGAGCTATGGTTGTCACTAGATCCGAACCGTGCATGGTTCCACTTATCCCTACTCTGATAGGCATAAATAGTTGTTTTCCCTTGATTTTCAGTTCTTTTTGGCATTCCTTAATAGCATTTTTAATGCCTTCTTTATCATAATTCTCTAGTTGTCCAAGTTTATCGGCAAAAACCTGCAAGAGCTCAGCTACATGGGACTCTCTAAGAATCTCCAGGGCTTCTTCTTCCACCACCAACTCATCTTTGTAGAATTCCTCTATATAAGGAAGAAGATCATTGACTCGATCCACTTTTTCCTTTACCAGTTCAATGATTTCCAAAACATGGGCTTCATCGGCGTCTTCTAGAGAATCCTTAGGAAGAAGATCAAAAAGTCTTTTATTATCTGCTTGGCGAATATAGTGATTGTTAATGAAGTTTAGTTTGTCTATATCAAAAATCCCGCTGCTCCTTGAAACTCTCTCAAAGCTAAAGCTCTGAATCATCTCATCCATATCCATAATTTCTCGCTCATCGCCGGGATTCCAACCTACTAGGGCCAAGAAATTAACGAGAGCCTCGGGAAGATACCCCTTGTTCCTGAAATCAGAAACCGAAACGTCTCCTTCTCTTTTACTTAGTTTTTTTCTATGGATGTTTAGAATATTGGGAAGATGGGCAAAATAAGGCCTCTCCCATCCAAAGTAATCATAGAGTACAAGATGTTTTGGAGTGGAGCTTAGCCACTCTTCCCCGCGGATTACATGGCTTATTTCCATAAGATGATCATCCACCACTACAGCAAGATGGTAGGTAGGAAAACCATCGGATTTTTGAATGACCTGATCGTCACTATCATCGGAATTCATAGAAATTCTTCCCCGAACAAGATCCTCAAAGACCAGCTCCTGGTCCCGGGGCATCTTAAGCCGAATGACGTGATTCTCTCCTGCTTCTATTCTTTTTTTCGCTTCTTCCAAGGATAGATTTCTACAGTGTCCATCGTAACCATGGTGGCCTTGTTCTCTTAAACCATCAAGACGCTCTTTGGAGCAGAAGCAGGCATAGGCCTTCTCTTCCTCTACAAGGCGCTGAACATAGCCCGCATAGATCTCCAGACGATGGCTTTGGGTATAGGGCCCAAAGTCTCCAAGGTCTTTTATTTCACCATCCAAATGACTGGGACCCTCATCATGTATGACCCCGGTCCATTCCATTTCTCTTAGAAGATTTTCAACAGCATCCTCTACTAGTCTGGACTGGTCGGTGTCCTCAATGCGCAGTATATACTTGCCCTGATGATGATGGGCATATAAATAACAATAAAGGGCTGTGCGAAGACTGCCCACATGAACATAGCCCGTGGGGCTAGGCGCAAAACGTACACGTACCACTAGTCGTTCCTCCTAAATATCAAATGCATTTTGCTCATCACAAAATCATAGCTGTCACTATCATGGGGCTTTGTGCAACCAGAACAATCCTTGAGCCCATCATGATAGCTGTAATTTCCACCACATTCTTCACCCAGTAAATAAAGGGGACAATAGCAAAAGAGGCAGTTAAAGTCCTCCTTTTCCACACCTTTATGACAGGGGAAATATTCGCATTTTTGATTGGGATTGAATTTATAATTTTCAGTCATGCTGTCTACCTTTTCTCGCCAAAAGAACGATGCTTAAGGCAGCTAGTCCTTCTTTTTTACCTAGAGCACCCATTCTTTCCGTAGTCGTTGCTTTTATATTAATTGCTTCCTTAGATAATTGACAGAGCTTACTTAAGTTATCTTTGATTTCTTCTTTGTAAGGGGACAGTCTGGGCTCTTCTCCAATGATAGTCAAATCCATGTTAAGGATAGTATACTCCCTTTGCTCCACTCGTTTTAGAGTATCCAGCAGAATTGTTTTGCTATCAAGATCCTTCCACCTGGGATCCTCATCATTGTAATGCTCCCCAATATCACCAAGACCCAGGGCACCTAAAAGAGCATCACAGAGGCTATGGATTAACACATCGGCGTCACTGTGGCCAAGAAGCCCTAGAGGATAAACAATTTCTATCCCTCCAAGAATTAGCTTTCTATTTTCAGCAAAGCGATGAAAGTCTATTCCCTGTCCAACGCGCATCATTTGAGGTACCTCATATCCTGGGGGGAGGTTATTTTCCGATTGGCTTCGGATCCCTCTATGACGTAAACCTTCTCGCCTATAAATTCCAGAGCTGAAGCGTCATCACTAACGATAGCTCCAAGCTCTTTAACTGTATTATAAGCTTTTTTTAGTTTAGCTACACAGGATCCTTGGGGGGTTTGCACAAGTACGTGATCTTCTCTTGGCAGAGTTCTCTTTACTTTCCCGTTTTCTACAGCCTTAAGGGTGTCGTTGATGGGGGTTGCTAAGATAAAGCTCTTTTTCTCCCTGGCCATGGCAAAACAAGCATCCAGCAACTCCGCGGTTAAAAAAGGGCGAGCACCATCATGTATAAACACGTAATCCTCATCCTTAAGGATATTTAAGCCGCTGATTACTGAGTCCTGTCTCTGCTTGCCACCGGGAACAACAAGACATCCCCTTTGCCTAGCAAGACTTTCTATATGGGAATCAGAAGTAACCACTATGGTGGCGGTAAATCTTGGATCCAGGCTAAAAAGATCCATGGTATTTTCTATTACGGTTTTTCCCCGTAGCGGAAGAAGTAGCTTATTTATACCCTCTCCCATACGTCTGCTTTTGCCTGCGGCAACAATAATAGCATAGATTGCCATAGTAAATCCACCTCTCTGTTTTCTCTTTCCAATCATACCACAGCTAGTCTGATAAAGTCGATAAGACAAAAAAAGGCCACTCTTTTAGAGTAGCCTTTTTTTATTCGCTAATGATGGATTATGCGTCTACGCGTACGTTAACGGCGCGTTCGCCTTTTCCGCTGCGGGCGTCATCTTCGATATCAAAGCTGACTTTTTGGCCTTCGCGAAGTTCTCTATATCCGTCACCTTGAAGAGCTGAGAAGTGAACAAATACGTCACCGCCGCCATCTTCACGTGAGATAAAACCAAATCCTTTAGTAGCGTTAAACCATTTTACTGTTCCTTTATTCATGAAAGAAACCTCCAAAAATATATTTACTTCCATGAACTAAAAACGCCTATCATTACATATTGATGTAAAAATAGGCTGGTATTGGCACATCGAAATATAACTTAATGATACAGTATGATTGTCAATTTGTAAAGCCCTATTTTTAATAAATCGAAAATAGATTTTATGCTAAGTTATTGCCAGTTGCTCGGGCAACAAGTTGACATTCTCTAAGCCTGTTTTTCTCCTTAGAATATATTTATCCACTAGAGGACTATAAAATTCTTCGCTATCCCCTCGATCCAACCCAAGGCCACTATCCCTATATGGTCTTAAAATAAAAAGAGGTCCACTCTAATGAATAGACCTCTTTGCTAGTTTTTAGTTTATTATTATGCTTCTACGCGTACGTTAACAGCACGTTCGCCTTTACCGTTTCTAGTGTCATCTTCAAGATCAAAGCTTACTTTTTGACCTTCGCGAAGTTCTCTATATCCGTCGCCTTGAATAGCAGAAAAATGTACAAATACATCGCCTCCACCATCTTCACGTGATATAAAACCAAATCCTTTTGTAGCGTTAAACCATTTTACTGTTCCTTTATTCATGAAAGAAACCTCCTAAAATATATTTACTTCCATGACACTAAAAAAGCCCATTTTTTACATATTGATGTAAAAATAGGCTGGTATTGGTACATCGAAATATAACTATATGATACAGCATGATTGTGAGCTTGTAAAGGACTTTTTCCCTTTACTTAAATTTATTCCTCTATATTTCCCCTTTAATTCTCGTTTTTTCTCTATTAAATGAAATTCTTTAATGGGAGAATGAGGGTTTTTATCTCAATAAAAACCACCTTGACATTTAGTAGGTTCTAGTGCTATTTTTAGCATAGTTCCACGCATTTGCTAGAGTTTTGCCCTAGAGGGATTTTCTAGCTTGGAGGAAATATGTTCGATTTATTACATGAACTCAAATGGTTTTATAG
>JAAYGQ010000110.1 GCA_012727635.1 Tissierellia bacterium
CGTATAGTATTTATCGTAGACTCCCTTTCCCTCATCATTTATGTGGGAAAATTTAAATCTGAATGTTTTGAATTTTCCCTGAGTTTTTTCTTCTCCAGAATCTTTCTCTTCATTCCCTAGTGGCGATATCTTTCCCTCAAGGATGTAGTCTTTTTCTTCTAGTCTTACTTTTTTAAGCTCAGTGTGACGCTCTTTGATATTTTGCGCATTTAGAATAAGTGCGTCTAGGTGGTTTAGTTCTTTATCTATTTCTCTTTGCTCATGCTGGGTTTTAGTCTTTTCGTTTTCTGCAGAAAATACAAGGTCTCCCTCTAGCTCTACTCTTTTTTCCTTAAGTACTTCCTTTTCTTTTTCAAACTCAGTTATTTCACTCTCTACCAGAATAATGTATTTTTGATGAATATCTATCATGTCATCAATGTACTCGGTAATAAGCTCCTCCTTAGAAAGTTCACTAGGAGTATTCACCTCGTAATCGACTTCATTGAAGTAATACACCTTGCCATCGTAATCAGCCTTCACGCTGACAAATCCTTTCTCAGCCTTGATTCGGTAGCCTTGAAATTCTCTTCTGGAAGCAAATAGCTCTCCCATTTCCCCGCTGGGCTTAAAGGGGTAAAGCTTTATCTTCTCGAGCTCTCTAGCGAAGTAGCTAGGATCTCTAAAGTAGATATACATATAACCCTCAGATCTTTTAACCTTATAACACAACAACTTATTTTCTACATAGGTCTCATCCAGTGGTGTACTCGCCTTTATTGGTTCACTTGTTTGAATTTGTTTACTAGCGATTCCAACAAACAATAAAAATAAAAAAAGCCCCACAATCACTTTGTAAATTGCGTTTGTGTTTCTTGTTCTTTTTATTCTTCCTTTCATTTCTCCTCCTAGTATCCTTTTACGTAATCATTAGGGTTAAAGTACCCTTCGAGATTTATAGGTGTCCCATCTATATTCATTTGAATATGCAGGTGGGGCTCTGTCGAATAACCCGTGTTACCAACAAGGCCTATTGTCATACCAGGTAAAACTTCCTCACCATCTTTTACAAAGGACTTACTTAAGTGCATATAGTAGAGATCCATGTTTTCATACCTTGTAATGACACACAGCCCCATACTTTCATTGTTTACTACTTCAGCCTTACCGTAATAAGAAGCCAGAACAGGCGTTCCTTCTGCTACAAGAAAATCCATCCCATTATGAAAATCTTTTGTTCCAAATAAAGGATGAGTTCTCCCCCCAAATCCATAGGAACAAAAGGGTCTCCCTTCTAGGGGAAATACAAAAAGTCCTCCGTTATCCGCACTGCTCCTAGAAAGATACCGAAATACGTTTGCTACATAGTTTGAGTCTCCATACCCTGCCCAGCCCTGACTTGCCATTTTATCTCTAAAGCCCTGGGCTAATTCCTTAGTAAACACTCCCCCTTCTCCTAGATAATCCAAAAAACCTGGTCCATAATTATAGGATTGTACTACCGCTTTTATATCATTAATATCTAATTCTTTCGCTCTTTCTAAGAGTGATGTAAAGTACTTTATTCCTTGATTTATGCTGTGAATTGTTGAAATTATGTTCCCGGTTTTTCCATCAATGGATTCACTGGCCTGCATAATGTCTCCACCAGTAGCTACTGCATTTCCACCACTTTCTTGCTCAATAATAGCCATCATGATGGGAAGATATTCTATGGCAAGACCTTGTGATATCATTTCTCTTTGCATATCAGCCATATAAAGATGGGCTAGAGAGGTCGATGGGATAGTAAGGATATATTCTCCTAAGCTAGCATCTAGTGAACTGGGAGTAGTTGATGAAGTAAATAAAATTTCTTCTGCACTGGAAACGGCAACTAAAAATACAAAAGAAAAAAGTAGGAGAAGTACCAGTAAAACAACACCAATACGAGCTTTCATCAAATCCCTCCAGTAATTAGGTATTTCTTTTCTTCTTCAAAACCCAAGGATACTTTAAATGAAATATTAGCAAAACCAGAGATGGATAGAATGCACTCACCTACTTCCAAAACAGGTAAGAGTTCAATTTCTGAGTTCGTTAGTTCTTTTGAAAATACGTTCTCAAAGGTTTTCTTCGATGATATGTCCTGTTTAAAGATAAACTTATACTGGGTCAGCTGGAAGAGCTTACTCATTCTCCCATCAGCTGTATCCCCAAAATCATCTAGTAAATGGCTAGTTAGTACGATTCCTGCAAGATACTTTCTGGACTCTCTCATAAAATTCTCATAAAAACGAATTGTGCTATCAGGAGAAGAACTATTAATTAGTCTATGAGACTCATCTAGAATAAGAAGGTACTTTCTGTTTGTTTCGTCCTCATTTGCCACGTCAGCTCCAAATTTTACATTGCTTAGCATTTCATTCCACAGGATGTTCAGAACATTAAATAGAAGTGCTTCAAAAATTTCTTTTGGCAGATTTGCAACCCCTTTTACATTAAACACAACTAGGTTTTTATCTCTAACATTAAAAGAAGAAATCCCATTGAAAATATTTCCATAGCTGAGGATAATCTTATTTAGGTTGAGCCTCAGGCTTTCCGCTCGAGATTTCTTAACTTCTGATGAAGCCTCCTCAGAAATAAAAGTACGTAAAAAGCGAAGAAAATCTGAAAGCAGACCATAGCGTTCGGGCTCATAATCACAAACCCCTTCAAAATTATCTTCTGTAATCAGACCACGAAAAATGTAGTAGGTGTATAAAAAACCCAACAGTTCAGCAATTTCAGAACTATCCAGTCCTGGTAACAAATAACTAAAAAAGACTTCTAGTTTTGCCATATGATTTTGAAAAGAGATCCTATCATTCTCCCCCTTATTTTTATCTTTATCATTTGAAGTAGCATAGACTTCTAATGGGTTGATTCGATTATCCGTCCCATCTAGAGACAAATAGGCACCTCCAAAGTCATTTGCCATAGAGTAAAACTCTCCACTTGCATCAAAAACTCTTACTCTATTTCCTTTGGCCAGTTCCGATAAGGCCATCTTTTTTAATAAGGTTGATTTACCTGATCCCATTTTCCCAAGGACAACGGAATTATAAAACTTTCTTGTTGAATCAATATGAAAAGGATCAAATATTACCTTTCCTTCTGAGTAAAGACACTGACCGTAATAAGTCCCCTGCGGGTCGTGAATCTTCGTGAAATGAGTGTGAATACCCGCCGAAAGGGTTGAAGCTGTGATCTCCTTATTATAAAGCGGAACGTTAGCATGCTTTTTTTGTTCACCTAAAGGACGCTGCAGAGCCTTAAAGTCATCTTCTAAAAGACCTAGGTGAACGGTTGCCTTAAAACCTGCCCCCTCAAGGTCCATAAGCGTCGCAGCAACCTTCCTTTCTAGCTCCGGTAGCGTCCTTGCAGATAGATAAATTCTCGTAAGAACGTCTTTTACGATTTCTCCTTCATATATCGCGTCGTATAGCTCTGTAAGCTCTAAATACCTGTTCTGAGCTGACTTTGAGTCTGTAACCTTCTTGTCTCTTAGATACCTTGATTCATGCTCCCCAAGGGCCTGATTGATGTTATAAATAAGGTTCTCATTATCAGAAGAGGCAAGGTCAATTGTCACAATACTCTCTTCTATGTTGGTTAGTCTTGATAGCCAAAATAGTCTGTTTCTTTTTGGATAGCCATAAACGAGAAGACAGCTCTCATAGCCGTCCCCCTTTTTTATATATCTATCTTTAAAAATCATCCCGCCCCTAGAGGCAATCTGCTCTAAAAAAAACACATCCTTCTTAGATGTGCCCTGATTTTTGCTGTTTTTTCCTATCCCATTTTTACTCATTTTTTTAAAAATAGTAATCGCCTCCTAAATTCTTGTATTTTGATTCATCATCTTGGTTAGAAGCTTTATCGTTTTTTCTGTGCCAATCTCAAGAAGTTGAAGCTCTCCGCTCAAAGCGTATTTAACCTGGCTTATATTTTCATTTAACTGATTCTCTGTTTTTCCATACACACTTAGAAAATACTCTAGGTTCTGGCTTTCTTTTTCTAGAATTTCAAGTTCTTTTATTTTTAAATCTACTAGTTTATTCGTAGCAAGTCCCTCATTTTTAAGACTCTTAAGATAGTCCTTTTGCCCTTTGTAATCCACAGGAAAACGCATCGTAATCCATTTAAGATCCTCGTGATAATTATTGTAAAAGTTCTCTACTCTGCTTATCAGGCTTTTTATGTTGTCTTCGTTTAAACTGTATAAATCCCTCGGGGCAACTTCTAAAATTTTTCCAAAGCTTTCCCCATTATTAAAAACACCTCCATCGTCTACTTGCCTAAGTAAAAGCTCCGATGAGGTTAGTCTTTTTGTGCTTTTCCCACTCCCATAATAAATGGGTTCCTTTGTGTATTTCATACCAGCATAAAAACTCTGATACCTACTATAAAAAGGAGTAAGAGAAGAGCTTGAAAGGAAATATACTCCCATTAGTAGAGCAGAAATAATTATCGGCGTTCGAAACATGGGATGAAATAGGCTCCTAAAGGTAAAAAAAACCATCCCAATCACACTCAGTATCATAAGATCTCTAAGGTAAATCTCTCCAAAGAGCTTATACTTAACCTTTACATTTTCTGTGATCTCAAACATCAAGTTCTCCTCTCTTTTGCGTCTTTATCTTTTTCCTTTTTTTTATCACTTTGTCTTTTATCTTCAATATCTTTCTTTTTAGAACTTTCACTAGGGTACCGATCCTGCTGTGGATAATATTCTTTCTCAAAACTAAATGAAAACTCATCTATTTCTTTTGCACTACTCTTTATATCTTTATTCCCAGGATCTATACTTTGTAAGTCCGTTTTGTTTTTACGAGTGTCCCTTGTATCTACTGATGGTTTACTTTCCTGTGCACTACTGACCTGTCTTTTTTCCTTGTTATTTTCATTTGCGCTTTTATTTACTACGGTTTCTTGGCCCGTTTTGCTACCCGAGTTTCTCTCCGGATTATACCCTGCTACATATCCTCTTTTTCCTTCTCCGATATCTTTGTAAGCTTCATACTGATTAGCAAAGCCTTTTACACCAGTGGAGTAAGCCCTACTCGCTTTTTTAGATCCCATATCAAGGATTTTTTCTTTTGTGTTATAGGTATTTCGCGCTAGTGAAAGCGGAGCAAGTGCAAGCCCTCTCATGCTGCGAAAAGCTTTAGAGTAAGGCGCTGTGATGGCAGTAAGGATTGCTTGAGATTCTCTTACTCCAACATCTATTCTAAATATTTGTTCAAAGAACTTAGCCCCATCTATTGCTCCGTAGCTACCACCTAGAAAAAAGATCACCTTAATAAGTGGTTTCATTGTAGTTTGGTCGATTAAATGGATGTATAGTCCAAAAAAAGCCAGGGTAAAAGCAATACCAAATATCTGAAAATAACCCAGTAGTAACTGCTGAGCGATGTGTTTCACCCTTTGTATATTGCTAACTGACAAAGGTGAAATGAGAAGAATAAAAATTCTATTTATGGCTAAGTCAATAATGAGCCTTGCTGTTCTCATCGCTGCAAATAAATAGGTTAATGTGAGTATGAGAAGGGACACAAGAGGAAGAAAGTATCGAAAACTATATCTATAATAACCACCATAAAAGTGGTCCATTCCCATACTTCTTCCAACAAATCCCGGGGCGTCAATCTTACTAATCCCGTCTCCGAGTAGCTCATAGCTTAAAACTTCTAGGTGGCTAGCTCCCTTCTCACTAGTCCCCTCGTTTAGAGACATATTTTTTAAAAAATCTGTTGCATTTTTTGCAGCAAAGGAGTCACCGTCTACTGGAAGAGGAAAACCTTGTTTATCTAAAAGTGAAATATCATAATAGGCCGAGCGATATAGTTTTTCTGATAGGGTGGATGTTTCTTCTAGGCTACCCTGTGTAAACTGCTCCGTTATCTCGCCTACAGATACTTGTGTATATTCAATTAGTTTATTTGCCATGGTTGGCAGGAGTGTCAATAAAAGTAAAATCAAAACTCCATTAGATACAAAGTCTTTTCTTATATGCTCAGATGAAAAGGCGGTATTACCTGATAGTAGAATAAATCCTGCTATCATAATTCCTAGAGTAAAAAAACCCAGAGCAATTGGCTTCATCCTATTCTCTAGACTTTCATAAAGTTTTGAACTTTGAATAATATCGAGATGATCTATCACACTGTAAAAAGCGTTTTCCATAGTTTCAGAAATACTGTAAATTCCATTTAAAATACTCTGCATCAGGGATCTAACTATATTTCTAAAAAAACTCTTTGTCTCAAAATATGGCCCGTACTCTATCAACCTTTTTTCTACCTCTTCCTGAGAATATTTACCTTCACCAATAAAATCATTATCTTCCACTATGTTTTTTGTTTCTTCTACTCCACTTATTGTTCTTAAATCCTCCGATATCCCTAAACCGAAGGAGGTCCCAGAAACAAAAAGTAAAGTAAAAATAAGGGTACATAGGACAGGAAAAACTCTTTTCATTACCCTTCCTTTCTTTAAAAATTTATTGTTCCTCTTGGTTTTTTCGACTGGTACTCCATCTTATCTAATAAGTGTTCTTCTTTTTCGTATTTTGGTCCCTGCTGCGGTTCATATCTAGGATAATATTTGTCAGTTATTTCACTCAGAGATACATGTCCTAGAGGAAAATCCTCACTTAAATACTCAAAACGAGGCTTTAGCTTTGTCTTTTTCCTGTTATCAATAGGATAAGGTATGATTGGCTTTCCTTTACAGTCCACTCTTTTTGAAGACCTGATAAAAATGGTCTCCCATAATTTAAGTGTTTGAAGTTCATCGATAGAAATAAGGGGCCTTTCTATCACAGACATAGTAATGTTTTCTCCATCTTGTCCTCCGCTAAAAGTCTCCGTTGTAATAAATCCACATGCATCTGAAATATATTTTAAACTATCAGGATCTTTTGAAAGAATGTAGAGTAAATTTCCGCAATTGGATTTTATTGTACTCGCATCACTCGGGTATCGTTTTTTTAGTTGCTCGAAATCTTGAAGAATAAGATGAAATATCATTCCCCTTGATAGTCCAGCAGTTACTGTACTTCCCATATCTGCTATTGCGGGCATATTTCCAAACTCATCAAACAAAAAATGAATTCTTCTTCTTGTTTTTTGTCCTTTTTCACTACTTGCCTTTTTAATGTTTGCATCATAAATTTGCTTTACGATAAGAGAGGCCAGATAGTGATTTGATGAGTCATAATCTGGAATAACCAAAAATATTGCTTGGGGCCGATCTGAAAACCCTATCATGGAAAAATCAAGAGTTGATCTACTCATCATCATTTGAAACTTTTCCATGGTAAAGTTTCTTAACTTGGAGGAAGCAATCGACAGAAAGGAACTTCTTTGTTTTTCCCCTCCAGATAAAAAGGTACTTGCTTCCACCCTGCCTGGGTCTTCTTTTGAAAGTAAAGCAAAAAAATTATCAAATCCATCGATTTGAGTAGAGACATACTGCATATGAAGTGCAAGGTAAGGAAGAGTAAGCTTATCTCTATTCCCTTGAAAAATAGTTAAACATCCCAAAATAAACCCATTTACAAGTGACACCGCCCCTTCTCTCCAGTAGACATCATCCCCCATTTCTTCCGATGGAAAAATCGTATGGGTGATGGACCTTACCATTAGCTGAGCTTCATCTTTATTTCCTTTATTCCACTGCTCAGCAATTGGGTCCAAAAGATTAACTTGCATAGACCGTGAGGGATCAAGAAGATTAAATATATGAACATCATATCCTCGCTCTTTTAATCGATCAGCCGCTGCGGTTACGAGCTCTCCCTTCATATCATTAATCACAAGACTGGGCTTTTTTATAGATCTAGAAAGAACATCTATCATGGGTAAAACGTAGAGCTCTCCTTTTCCACTGCGTGTCATCCCAAGGACTATGGTATTGACCGTGTCATCGTCAATATAAAGTTTGCCTTTATACCTAGCTACTATTGTCCCTCCTTCATGAGAGTAGCTCTTTCTAGTAGCATCGATTTCTTTGTACTGGCTTTTTATTTCCTTTAGTGTTGAAAAGCGGGAATCACCATACTGGCCGAAGTTCAGCTTCTTCTTTGTTTTTGCCTTTTCTGTTATCTTAGAAATAATCATAAAAAAAATAGGGACTGCGATTAACATCCTTAGATATATTTGATTCTTCGAAGGACTAAAAGAAAAAAGACCTTTGAGTGTTACTTCTCTCCCTGGTTCTTTAAAAGGTGCTAGAAATGAGTTGATCAAAAAATTTGTCCCTATAGTAACTCCAATGAAAACGATAAAAAAAATTGTTAGATACTTTACTATATTTTTTCTCATGGTTTTTTCTAACTTCCATAACTAAAGGCTACTTCTTCCATCTCCTTATATTTTTTCCTTTCTTTAAATATATCATCTTCATACTCTTTAACATAAAAGTAGAGATAGTCCGAGATCTCAGAAGCATCTTTTGCTGATTCAAATAGTACATTGGGCTCTTTTCTTATTAGTGATAACCAGCTTTCAATATATGATGAACTATTAGTAATTTCTATATCATCTACTGGAAAATCTAATTTTTGTGCTAAAAATAGAGAAGCTATTTCTGCTCTTAACTCTTCTTTTGCGTAGCTTTTAGGTTCTCCTCTGCTACTTAGTTCTCTATTTAGTCTTGAACTATGGCCCGTAGCATGAGCATATTCATGAAATGTTGTTTTATAAAAACCTCCATCTTTCTTGAATCTTTCTGGCGAAGGAAGATGAACCATATCTTGTGTGGGAGAATAATAAGCCTGTTTATTCATGGGTGATATATTTAGTTTAAGATCCATCTTATTTGCTAGTTCAGAAATGAGACTTAAATCAACGTTAGATTTTCTTTTGTCTGCACTATTAAAATATTTTGGAAAAACACCTTCACACTGCTCAATATTAAACACTGTTGCTATCTTACTAAAAAAGTATATTTCTCCTGATTCTAGTTTTTCTTGTATTTCAGCTTGGGTATAATTTTTAAAATCTTTCCCAGTAAGAGTTCTTTTAAGCTCTCTACTATAATAATTCACATATTGAATTGGGTATCCCTTTGTTCCCCTTGGAATTCTAATTTGATTCTCCACATCACTTCTTTTATTGTATTCTCTCATTTGTATAAAAGTAATAAACCTTGGATCTTTATACTTTCTTAAAAGCATTACAATGGATAAGTAAAGCTTGTTTTGCCCGCTATACTCAGCTCCTGTTTTCATGTTTTGGGGAGCTCCTTTACTGTCCCAAGGCATTTCCCAAGGAGCGGTGCCTTTTTCAAGCTGAGCTACCACTTCATTAAAAAGTTCCTGTTCGGCTTTATTGAGCTTTTTTTTATTATTACTTTCACTCATAACCTGCATTTTTCCTCCTACACTCTTTTTTGTTAGGACTACACAGTACGGGGCTTGCGCGTTAAAACTTCGATAAACCCTCGAATAATTCTTTCGATTTCATCCGCTTCAGACTTTTCTGCCGTTTCTACCTCGAATATCAACACCCCGTTCATTCCTATTAACGAAATTTCTTCAAACGTCTTACTAAAATATCTTAGCTCATCTTTTTTAGATGCTATCAGCTCTGGCAGAACTATTTCGTATTTATATATTTGTGTTGCCTTATACATCTCATTTCTCCTTCTATCCTTCTATTATTTATAAAGAGTTACCCTTTCACCACCCCATATCAGTTCGCAGAACTTCAATCAGATGTTCAGCGCTAAAGATAATAATTAGCGCTACGATTGCCCAGAATATTGCTTCCTTAGCTTCTGCTTTACCATGACCATCTCCTTTAAAAAACTTAAAGGCATGAAGAATAATCGCAAGTATAGCTACACTAATAGAAACAGGCTTAATGGTTGTAATCAGTTTATTGACGACTTCAATAATGGACATCCCTACCTCCTTGCGTTTTTCGCTTACTGAACTTGCCTCGATTTTACTCGGCAAATTTGGCTGTCTACCCACTCCTCTTTATTATTTACAGGATAAAATTCAATATAATCTGCTATAAACTGATATCTTTGAAGCTCCCTACCCTGGGATTCATATTGGCTTTGATCTAAGTGAGCTTGAATGAGGAGTTTGTCCCCTTTCTCTACGTATTTACAGAGATTTTCTGCTATAGTATGAAAAGCGCTAAAATATATCCATATTGGCTCTTTTTCGAATCTATTTATAGCAAGACTAAATGATGTATGCTGCACATCATTTTTGCTTATTTTAAGTTCAGGTTTATTTCCAAGATTGCCACTAAAAACTAGCAAATTCATTTTTCCTCCTTTTTTATTCCATGTTTAATTCAAAACTACTATCTTTTTGAGTTCTAGTCGTCTCTTCATACTGGGTTCCTTTCTCTTCCAGCACCGAACTATGTTGGCGATAGGAATATATATCTTTTCCTAATTCTTCAAATATGATGTGATCAACTACCGGTATTCCTACTATTTCACCCACCTCTTTTAGTCTTTTAGTGACACCGTTATCTTCTTTAGAAGGTACGCAGGAACCGGAAGGGTGATTGTGTCCGACCATGATATTAGCAGCGCTATGGACAATGGCTTTTTTAAATACTTCTCTTGGATGAACTAGAGACTGGTTTAGCGTTCCCACGGAGGCAATATCATGCCCCACCGGCTCTAGCTTGCTATTTAGAAAAACAATAATAAATCTTTCTTTTTGCCACTCGCTGCCTACTAATGTGGCCATGTAATCTCTAGCTGCCTCCGGGGAGGTTAAAGGTGTCCTTTCCCTTTTTATCTCTCCTGTTAAAGACATCATGTTTTTAAAACACTCATACTTTTTTACCTGCTCAGTATTTTCTAGTATTGGATAGGCATTCTCCACTAAAGAAGATGCACCCCAGCTTTCAATATGATCCAGCACTTTTTCCTCACTTACTCCGACAACCTTTGAAAAAGAGGAGGCATAGGAATAGATTTCAATTTTTGTCACTTTCTACTCCTTGCTTTTTCTGTCAGTTTAATGAGCCTGAATAGTTCATTTAGCTTCTCTAGATCTCCTTCTGATGTTACGTATTTTTCTGGTTTTCTTAAAAGCTTACCTAAATCACTTGTTTGTATATCTACGTTAATAAGGTTTTTAATTGTTTCTTTTAAATCCATTTCAACTCCTTTCACATCCTATTAAATTAGAATGTAAAAAAACAAGAGCCTATAAAAAGACTCTTGTTTATTTTCAATTTAGTTTTGTTCTTTGGATGGTCCTCTTAAAAGAAAAAAACCCAGCAGAAGAAGTGACGTTCCTCTGAGTAAATAATGATTTTTATTAGCATGTCCAGTTTCGGGTAATCTGGGCTTTTCTAACACCCTAACTGTTTGGTCTTTATCGTCTAGGTCTTTGTGACTTGCAAGAAGCTTACCACTCTCGTACAATTCTTCAAACACTACAACTTCTTTTCCTTCATACTTACTTGCATCAAAGCTAAAAGGTAAAAATACACTTCCTTCTTCTTTTTCAGCAACAAATGTTATTTCTGCTGTAGTAATTGTATTTCCTGTTTTTTTGTCAATGAGGGAACCCTTTATTGTATACACCGCCCCTGGAAGTAGATTTGTGTATCTAACTTCGTCTATAATTTCCACTTCTTTCTGAGAGAGTACCTCTTTTTCAAAGGTGGATGATGTGGCAATCGTAGCGATATTTGGCAGATACATGGTTTGGTCTTCATCACTTATATCACTGTGGCTTGCCACGTGCTTTTCCCCCTGATACAGATCTTCAAATACGACAAGGGTTCTACCACTAAGGCCACTCCCATCAAAGGTAAATTCAAGCTCTATTTTACCAGAGCGACTTTCAGCGGTAAACATCTTTTCAGCGGTAACTTCCTTGCCACCCACCAATAACTTATTTCCTGTGTGTTTATCCATTAGGACGCCTTTTACTGTATAGGTTTTGCCTATAACAAGGTTCTCGTATTTAACCATGTCAATTATTGTTGTTGTTTTTCCTCCAAATAAATTTTTGCCACCACCATTCATATCGCTAGCACTGGTTCTAATTTTGGGAATAAAAACAGTTTGTTCTTTGTCTGTAATATCACGATGGGTAGCGATAATTTTTCCGTTTTTATACAGGTCCTCAAAAACTACTATTGTCTTTCCGTCTAAACCGCTGGCATCAAAACGAAACTCTAGTTCAACCTGACCTTCAGCCGAGCTAGCAGTAAAGGTTCCTTCGGAAGTGACTTCTTTTCCCCCAATCAGTAGATTCTCGCCAGTGGACTGGTCTATTAATACACCTTTTATCCTATATTCTTCTCCTACAATAAGATTTGTGTACTTAACAGTGTCAACGATTACTGCACCTTCTCCTGAAAAAAGATCTTTTCCACCATCAGCTTTATCTTTCGCACTTGTTCCTATTTTTGGGATATAGATGGTTTGGCACTCATCGGTAATATCACTATGACTAGCTACATGCTTTTTGCCTTGGTATAAATCTTCAAACACAACAAGAGTTTTTCCCTTTAGACTCTGAGCGTTAAATATAAATACTAAATCTATTTCACCACTTGTTGATGTAGCAGTAAAAGTTCTTTCTGCTGCTACTTCTTTACCGTCTACTAGTAGTTTTTCCCCAGAAGTCTGATCCATTAGCACTCCCTTTACTGTGTAAGTTTTTCCTACCATTAGGTTGCTATATTTGACACTATCGATGATCTCGGCTTTTTCATTTGCTAGAGTATGTTTTCCGCCATCCATTTTATCTTTAGCTTCTGTTTCAATCCTTGGAATGAATATACTCTGCTCAGTGTCTTTAATATCAGCGTGGCTAGCAACTAATTTGTCATTTAAATAAAGATCCTCAAAAACGACGATTGTCTCCCCTTTAAGATCACTTGCATTAAAAACAAACTCTAGTATCACTTCTCCACTTTTATCTGCTGCAGTAAAAGTTTTTTCGGCTATTACTTCTTTTCCATCAATGAGAAGTATTTCCCCAGTAGACTGAAGCATCAGCACTCCCTTCACTGTATAGCTTTTACCCTTAAGTAGGTTCTCATACTGAAGTATATCTCTAATAGTTGCGTTTTCACCTGGAAACAGGTCCTTGCATCCATAAACCTCATCCTCAGCTTTTGTTGCTATTTTCGGGATATAGATGGTTTGACCTTCATCACTAATATCATGATGCACTGCTACTAACTTCTTATCCTGGAACAACTGTTCAAATACGACAAGAGTAGCCCCGTTAAGACGACTCGCATCAAAACTAAATTCTAGTTTTTCTTCGCCATCTTTTGTTTGTGCAATAAAGGTTTTTTCTGACCTAACTTCTTTTCCACCAATCAGCAGTTTCTCTCCACTAGTCTGGTCTATTAAAACGCCGCTAATGCGGTAGGTTTTTCCAGGAGTGAGGTTTTCATACCTTATCGTATCAATTATGGTCGCTTCGTCCTTAGCAAGTAGTTGCTTTCCCCCACCCTGTTTATCTGCAGCACTTGTGCTAATCTTCGGGATATAAATCGTTTGATTCTCATCGCTAAGATCTGCATGTAAAGCAACTTCTTTTCCATCACTAAAAAGTCTTTCAAATATGACTAAGGTTTTGCCCCTTAGGTTACTCCCATCGAAACGAAATTCCAGTTCTACGACTCCTGTTTTTTCTGTCGGGCTGAAGCTTTTTTGTGCCACTACTTCCCTGCCACCGACTAGTAACTTTTCTCCGGTAGACTGATCCATTAGAACCCCTTTTACCGTATAGCTTTTGCCTGGTATAAGATTTTCGTATTTAACCGTGTCTACTACCGTTACTTCTTTGCCTGCTAGCATTTCTTTGCCACCATCAGCTTTGTCTTTGGCACTTGTCTCTATTTTAGGAATATAGACCGTCTGCTTTTTATCTGTTATTTCAGAGTGACTGGCAAGATGGATCCCATCTTTGTAAAGATCTTCAAATACCACTAAGGTCTCACCTGCTAACTCTGAAGCGTCAAAAGAAAAAGTTACATTCACTTCTCCACTACTGTTTTTTGGAGTAAAAGTTGTTTCACCACTTGCTATAACCTGGCTAGCATTACTCCCATTTACAAGCTTCCCTTTCAGGGTATAGCTTTTTCCTGGAACTAATTTCTCATAACTTACTACATCAATTAGTTTTGTTTTTTCAGCTTTATTTTGTTTGGTCCCGTCTTCAAAGCTTGCACTTGTTTTTATTTCTGGTGTGGGGTCATTTTTAAAAGTAAACTCTTCAACATCATTACCTTGAGTAACTATGACTGTTATCCGGTCCTGAGGCTCAAGATATCCTGCAGGTGTCTTTGTTTCTATCACAAGATACTTCTTTCCAACAACAAGATCTTTAACTACATAGCCGCTTTGGTTTGACTTATTTGTAGTCCAAGAGGCTATAACCCTTCCTGTGTCTTCTTCAATCAGTTCAAGAGTTGCTCCATCAACAGGATCTCCCGTTGTGCTATCTATTTTTTTGATTCGGGCTATACCAGGTTTTAGCTTATTAGTAAACTCTACGCTCACTGTTTTTCCTGCAATAAGAGTCACTTGTTTTACTGTTCTATCTAGAATGTACTTATCTGGTACACTCACTTCTCTTACATAAATGATGCTTCCATTTGCTAGGTTCCAGTCTTCGCTTAGTGCGGTTCCACTACTACCAGTAGTTACCTTTTTGCTATTTCTAAAATTGCTGTTCTGTGAAAGTTCGAATACCACACCAGGAACTACTGCACCATTTTCATCTTTTTTGAGAATTGACAAATGACTCGATGATATATCTGCCTTTACAGTTATTTGTAGGGCAAAAGGATCTCTAAAATATCCTAGATCCTGATAGGTTGGATCTGGTTGGTTCAAAAGAAAACTTATCTCAGGCGATGGATGCTCACTACTTGAATAACTAAACCTTAGTGTTGTTTGCCCTAGAGGCTTACTTGCCTTCAGTACAAGAGTATCCCCTTCAATTTTTGCACTTAGTCCACTTGGAACCCCTCTTAAATTAAATTTGTGGAGTTGCCCACTTGTATCAGTAAGCCGTTTCTCTTCTCCTACTTCTAGCTTTACTAATTGTCCATCAAAGGATACTTTACCTAGGCTGCTTATTGTGGAACTTACTCTTGATTTCCAGTCCTCATAGCCTGGTTCTACATAGGTATTATCAGACCATTCATAGGGATTTCTAAATTCTACCCTATACCGCTTATTTGATGCGCTTGGGGATGTATTATTACTATCAAAATCGTAGGGGATATTTTGCCAAATATACATCTGCGCAAAGGCAAAATTCTTTTCAAAACTGTACCCTGAGAGTCCCCCAGAAGCTACGCCCACTGTCGCTACACCTTCTGCAAACCTTCGAAAATCACTGTCTTTAAAGATCTCTGAAGTTAAATTCCCTTCGGGTCCATGAAGACCAGGATTCAAACAAAAAGCAATCCCTCCATCGGGAAGAGTAAAATATGCCATAGTGGATGTTACGGCGTCATAGGCTGTTTGTGTTTTTGTGTCATACCCCCAATAAAAGGCAACATCGCTTGGAATTTGTGTCTTTGTAATATTTTCTGTACCTGCAGCGCGAGAGGTAGCCTCTGATGTAGAATTTACTGTCATAGCAGTTGATTCTACCTCCTCATTTAACTTCTCATAATCATCTAGGAGCTTAGCCTCTTCTTCTTTTTCTAGCTCCATAGCATCAGCTAGATCAGTAGGCTCTTTCTTAGCTAAGTCAGTTTGGTTCTCCTCCTTCTTTTGCTCAAGCGCGTAGTAAAATTCGAGCCGATAGACACCATCTACCTGTCTTAGCCTTTTTATATCTACGCTTCCTTCCTTTCTACTATCCAGTAAGGTATCACTAAGTAAAAAACCTTTATAGTTTATAAGATACTGGCTTTTATTTTCGATAAACCCTTCGAACTTTTCGTAGTAATCTTGAATTAAAATCTCACCTTCCTCATGAAAAAGGACGATTTCATCCTTTTTGAGAAGCTCCCTAGAAAACTTGCTCCCTTCTGTTTCTCCAATCCAGGACACTACTAGAGTGAGTTCCTTACTCTTTTCGTTCTTATCCTCTTTCATACTCTCTAGCTCTTCATCGGGTGTATTTTCTTTACTCTGCTCCTCTTTACCAGTTTCTAGCTCCACTGAATCGGTACTAATCTCCTTAGTATCATTAACTTCCTCTTCTGCTAATGGTTCTCTGCCTTCCTCCTTTTCTTCTTGTGTTGGTTCCTCGTGTTTTTCCTCATACCCTGTGTTTTCATGAACCGCTTCAAAAACTGGCTCAGCTGAATTTACATCAGCAAACACAATCAGACTATTACTGATAAAGATAAAAGTAAATATCAGTAATATAGAGAATTTTTTCTTCATACTTCCTCCTTCGTTGGATTAAAAAAGCTCCCTCAAAAAGGAGCTAGTTTTTGGCTCTATATAAAACTCCCTTCTAAGAAATTGTTAAAAGGGAGTAGAAAAAAGGGGTAAGTTTTTAATAATAATTTATCGTGTAGTATTCTATATATTCTCCGGGAGCAAAATAATACCAAACGGGATACACTTCCCATCCACTCCATTCCCAACCAGGGTCTTCCAAATTATCCACTTTATTCCAGTACTGGCTTTCTATAGATTCTGCTACCTTAACCGCTTCAGTGTAGGAATCATACAAACCATGGCTACCAACTGCCGGCATATAATAAGGCGTAAATGGAGCTGAAGGCGTAGTTTCTGATTCTTGTTCAGATACTGGTTTTGGCTCTGGTTTACTTTGCGGTTCAGGTTCAGACTCTTTATCAGTCCAGGGACCGGGTTCCAACTCAAGTATTTTTTCTGATCCACTTTCTTTTTCTAGTTTTTTATCATCCGTAGTCTCAGTTTTTGCATCTTGTCTTGGCTCTCTCGCTGTAGTGAACTCTTTTTCTGATTCTAACTTGTCAGATGTATCTTTTGTCTTATTCACAGTTGAAGACAAACTTGACTCCCCTTTTAGATTTGAAGATTCATTCTTTGTAGGTTTAATTTGTTCTTGCGTGACGGGATTTTCAGTCACAACCTCTTGCTTTTTTTGAGTGTCTCTAATCCTTTTTATTTCAAAATTATCTTCTGGCTGTTCTTCCAGTTCTTTTCTTGCTTCTTCGATAGTTATAGATATTTCTTCTTCGTTTTTAGTTAACTTGATCTGCTTCGTTTTTTCACAACTTGAAACTGATAGAGCGGTTATTAAAAAGGATAATAAAATTGTGATTAGATACTTGTTTTTATTCTTTTTCACTTTATTTGAAGTTTTATCTTTCACTTTTTACCACCTTTGATTTTAGTTTTATCCTCACCAGAAGTGTCTCATCCATCTCTTAAAAGTATCTCATAACTACTGGAATTAAACGTTTCTTTTGTTTTTTTGATATCTTACCTATAGTTCTGCTAATTACATTATGCCATAATTTTGTGTGCAATAGTGTGCAATGGTGTGCAATGTTTTGACCCAGGCTCCAAATTTTAATATCTCAATGGTTCGCTCTTCCTTTTTTCTTAAATCCTTCTAGATTTTCTATTTTCCTTAAAGCAATGCGATGAAAATTGTGAATCTGTCTTATACTATAGTCCATTTGGTCTGCTATACCATCCCACTTGTAACCATCAATGTAGCGTAACTTTAAAACTTCACTGTGTTTATAATTATCTAGTAGCCCAATCAAATAATTTGACTGAGCTAAATAATCCTCTAGTTCTTTCTCCAGTTTATCTAGATCTATACTCAGCTGAGCATATTTAACCATTTCGTTTTCATGACTTCCCTGTCTATTTGATGTTTGAACTCTTGTTTGGCGCAAGAGTCGGGTTTTCTTTGTAGAATTTGTAAAAGCCATCTCTTTCAGCTTTTCTTTATAAATGATCTCCGTTCTAATTTTGATTATATTCTCAAAATACACTTTAGCAGTAATCTCACACCTCCATTTACCAAATACCTAAATCATCCTTCCTATCTTTCTAAGTTCCTCTTCCTCTGCTGTACTTTTTTCTATAATTAAGCTTTGCTCGAGATATTTTTCAAAGTTTTCTCCTTTAAAAAGTGTCGATGGTCGTAAATACTTTCCCCATTTTGTACCCATCCATTCTTCCTTTTTAATGTCAATTACTTTAATAAAGTCCTCCAATTCGTAATTTTCATCAAGTCTTGCCGCAATCAACTTCCTTGTTTCTGATGATGTGACTTTAAACTTGTTGCCTGTCTTAAAATTTAGATGGTTAATAATAGCTTCATATACATTTTCCCTTGACGCAGGAAAACTGTATATATTCTTATCGTTCTTATCATTCTTATCATTCTTGTTAGTTGTTAGTTGCTTGTTAGCTGCTTGTTGATAGCTTGCTTGTTCACTCTTCTCATCACAACCTTGTGTTTGATATTTCGTCCAATTTTCAATCCTTATCTTCCGGTTCTTGTTTGTTGATTCGTTTGTTAGAAAACCAAGTTTTTCAAATCGCACTAAAGCAGTTCTTACATTTTGTACTGACACGCCTTTTCCGCACTGCTCTGCAATACTTCTAAGGCTAGTAATAAACTCACCTGGTTTACAAGTAAATATTTTGCCGTTCCACTCCCACTCTTTCTCAGTGTGATTTGCCATTAACAGGAGCACAACCAGCACCGTTTTTTGCTCTGGTGTAGAGCATTTCCAAATGGGATTTTCAGTTAGTTTACGATGTAGCTTAAGCCATCCTTGATCCACCTAAGGTCTCCTTAATTTTTTTCTGTTCGTTGAGAATTCTTTTTTTAGATTGGCTTATGCTTTTTTATGAATTCTTCTACATCCGTCTTGAGTATAAACACTGTCTTGGGACCTAAGCGCCTATAAGGCAGCCCTTCTTCCATCCACTTGTAAATCGTGTTTCTAGATTTTTTCATGTATTTTGCCATCTCTGTTACACTTAATGCATTTCTTTCGTAAACACTCTGGTCCATAAATTTCCTTTCTACGGATAAACCGTATTTCTCAGCTAAAAAAATAAGAATTATCTGTTCCTGCTCAACTAATGCCTTTTCTGGAAAAGGACTTCTCCAAAAAAGATTAATTTAATTGTTCTTTTATTTCACGCATTTTTTTACTTCTTAATTTTATTATACACACTGTTTTTATAAAATCAACGGTTATTCCGTATTTTATTTATTTAGTTGTTTACTTATTACGGTTATAGTGTATAATTAGTTAAAAAGGAGGGTACCATGGATAATTTACGAA
>JAAYGQ010000111.1 GCA_012727635.1 Tissierellia bacterium
CCTACCGGCCCCATCGGGCCCAGAGGGCCCTGTGGGATATTTTACCCGATGATAATTTCGTTGCCTTTCCACCGGACCTTAAAAAACCCTACCGACTTCGTCCTACCCATATGAATGGCATGTGCGTGGATATGACTCTTATGGACCAAGACAACAAAGAAATCCTTATGCCTACGGAGTTTGACTGCTTTAGTGAAGACGCCAATCCCCTTATAAGCAGTGCTCCACAAAGAGCCATTGATAATGCTCTCTACCTTAGAGAAGTGATGAAAAAACACGGCTTTTCTCCCAGCAATACCGAGTGGTGGCACTTTTTTGATATCAGCTCAGAACCCGTACCCTTTTCAAACTTCTGCTTTTAATACTAAAAGCTTTGGTATAGATAGATATATACAGATAGAAAGAAAAAAATAGAGTGCCCAGGCTAGGCACTCTATTTTGCTAGAATCTTCTACTGAAATCTCTTAATAAGATCCACATGGGTATCCACAGCCCGTAGTAGTAGAGATATAATTGAAGTACTAATGATCTTGCCCTTTACATCGAAGGCTTCTCCAGAATGGCTCAGATATACTTCGGGCTGGGCCACCGTTGGCATATCTAAAAATACCAGTACCTGTCTAAGATGATGATTGGCGCCAAAGCCCCCTAGTCTTGATATGGAGTGGGAAATAATTAGAGCGGGTTTTTTTGCCATAGAGGTGCTTCCGGCGGGCCTTGATGCAATGTCCAGAGCATTTTTTAGAGCCGGAGGTATGGAGCGATTGTACTCAGGAGTTACAAAGACTACTCCATCTAGGGTCTCCATTTCATCTCTAAAGGCCTGGATAACTTCCGGCAGTGGACCCTCTTCATCGAATTCTTCATTATAAAAGGGTAACTGTGAAATCTCAATAATCTTTACTTCATAGTCCTTGGGATAAAACTCCACAATGTTATTGGCCCATTTGCGAGCATAGGATTCTCTTCGCAAACTTCCTAGGATGATTCCTACTTTTTTCATATATTTACTCCTTTAACTGTTATATAACAAGGTATTGTGCTTTGTAGAGCTCATACCCTTTATTTTTATTACTTACAACTCATTAAACTATTATCTTACTAAAAATCTTCTTTTTAATTTCCTTTAAAATTTCCTGTCTATATCCAGCTAGGTCAGTGAGCTCTAGTGCTGGTTTCCTAGCCTTTACAGTTTCTAAATACACACCCAATCATTCCACTATAAGATAACTAGAAATGCTGAGAAATTCGACCAAAAAAGCCATGGGCGTCGGACTTTAGAGCTTATAGACGCATTTTCATCTAATCCTACTACTGTGCACCCCGGCCAATTTCTCTGTATTTTTTAGGATCAATATCGCCTCGGGTACTTATAAGAAGAATAACCCAATCCTTTCCCAGCTTTGGTTTGTCTTTACGCTCCTTGTATTTCCGGTTTCCCATTATAAGAGCGATAACACTGGCTCCCAGGGCTCCCGATTCGCCGGAGATAATCTGTGGATCTCCCTTAAGGGGCTCTAGGATTCTCATGCCGTGGCCTAACTTCATCAAGGCAGGAAAGGTAGCCTTGGCCATACTTTGTAAGAATCCCGTAACTAACACTGCTGGGCTCGCCGCAGGCAAGGCCCGGCATAATGCTGGCAAATCCCCTTCTACGATTTCTATCTTACCCCTTAGGGCTGATTTGTAGTGGCAATGATCCTTACTATGTTGCATTATAAGGCCTATGGGCCTAACCTCGCCAAAACGGGCCGCTAGATAGCCCAGAACTTACCTGGCAAAGGATCCAACACCGGCCTGTAGGAAAACATGGGTTAGCTCCTTGGCGCCTGTTTCATCTAATTGATCCATAGTCTCATCGATAAGACTTCCATAGCCCTGCATAATCCAGTTGGGGATGGTCTCATAACCGGCCAAGCTGGGCCTCAATAACAACCCAGCCATGCTTATTTTCCATTTCTTCCGATAGACTAGCGGCGTCGTCATAGTTTCCATCGATAATGCTGGCCTGGCTCCTTCCTTTCAAAGGGCTTCAAGTCTAGTTTGGGAAGAGTCTCTGGGCATAAAGACAACAGACTCTGGCCCAAATGGTGAGCGGCCCAGGCAAGGCCCCGACGGTGATTTCCATCGGTGGCGGTGACAAAGGTGATCTCCCCTATTTTTTCTTTTATATCTTCCCGGCGTAAATACTCAAAGGAAAGGTCAGCTATATCCATATCAAGTTTTTCAGCAAGATACTTTCCCATGGCATAGAAAGCTCCTAGCACCTTAAAAGACTTACGTCTAAAACGAAAGGACTTATTCTTTACAAAGATTTCCTTACATCCAAAATAATCCGCCAGATGTTTTAAGCGGTGGAGAGGTGTCACGCTGTACTCATGGAAGCTTTCATGAAACTTCCTTACACTTTTAATGGCCTTAACGCTAAAATTCTAGCTGAGGATTCTAAATTCTTTTTTTCTATCCACTAAGTAATACTTAATATATTCTTTTTTCTTTGCCTAGGGGACCTCCTTTTTTTAGATTTTGTTTCTTCCTTATTCATCTCTCCATTTTATACCTGAGTAAAAGGCCCAGGAAA
>JAAYGQ010000112.1 GCA_012727635.1 Tissierellia bacterium
AAAACGTTTTTATAAAAGTGATCAGCCCAAGAGTTTTTAAGATATTTCTTTTCTCTCTTGGTCAGTCCAAAAAAAGGATCATCTATGCGAAGCTGGATCTTAGAATTTTCTTTAAAAGCCATGTCATCCCCCCTCTTATTTCTTACTATAATTATACCATAAAAAGAGGGATAAGTATTGAAATTGCAAGGTTTTTTACTCATACAAATACAAATAAAAACTCGCTGAGCTTATACAAATATGAGTTCCTAGCAATAGTAAACATGGAAGTTAGTTTACTTTTGACACCTTAACCAACCTTTAGAAATAAAAAGTGGCAACATGTTGAGATAGAAGAGGAATCTAGCAGCAAAAAGTGGCAGAAAGTTGATATGGAAGATATAGTTAGCTAGATAAGAAAAAGATTTTTAGAATAAATCTAAGAAAACAAATGAGAACAAAGGTGATAAATCTAGGTAAAATTACCGAAGACAATTTTAGCCAGTGCATTGCACTGGAGCCTAAAGAAGATAAAAAGAATTCGTAATTAGCAAGTAAAACCAAAGCCCTAGGGGTATCAATAAGTATGATGTTGATAGGGTTTGTATAAGGATATGCAAGACCCATGAGGGGGAGGACCTATACTAAATTTATTTTTAAAGGTGGCGACAAAATGGATATAAAAGAAGAAGCGCTCAAGCTTCATAGTAGAAATAAAGGGAAAATAGAAATTAATAGTAAAGTTAAAGTGGAGAGCAATGGAGACCTAAGCCTTGCCTATACGCCGGGTGTAGCAGAAGTTTGCAGAGAAATACAAAGAGATGAAACTCTTTCCTATGAATATACTAGTAAAGGCAATATGATCGCCGTGGTTACCGACGGCTCTGCAGTACTGGGCCTAGGAAACATCAGCTCCAGAGCCGGCATGCCGGTTATGGAAGGAAAGTCCATATTATTTAAGGAGCTGGGCGGGGTAGATGCCTTCCCCATAGGCCTTGAGAGCCAAGATATGGAAGATATCATCTTTGCCATTAAGCAAATTGCACCGAGTTTTGGTGGAATCAACCTGGAGGACATCGCTGCCACCAAATGCTTTGAAATAGAAAAAAGGCTAAAGGCAGAACTAGACATTCCAGTTTTTCACGACGACCAGCATGGTACGGCCATCGTTGTTTTAGCTGCTATTATAAATAGCCTAAAGGTAGTAAATAAAAATATAAGTAGTGTAAAAATAGTTATTAACGGGGCCGGTGCAGCAGGCATATCCATTGCAAAACTACTGCTGCGGGCCGGTGCAAAAAACATTATAATTTGTGATAGAAAGGGAATTTTAAACGTAGAGGATAGTATAACCAATCCAAGTAAAATGGAAATAGCACAGGTGACAAATCTCGAAAGGATTTCTGGAAATCTGAAAAGAGCCATCCTTGGAAGCGATGTGTTTATTGGGGTATCGGCACCAGAGGCTCTAACCAGCGATGATATAAAAACCATGAATAATGATGCCATTGTATTTGCCATGGCAAACCCCACTCCGGAAATATACCCCGAGGACGCAAAACTCGGCGGCGCCAGAATCGTCGGAACTGGTAGATCAGATTTTCCAAATCAAATCAACAATATACTGGCCTTTCCTGGCATATTCAGAGGCGCTTTAGATGCTAGAGCCAGCGATATAAATGAAGAGATGAAACTGGCAGCAGCTTATACAATTGCAAAACTAGTAGCTCAGGAAGAACTTAGCGAAGAAAAAATCCTTCCCAGGGTACTAGATAAAAAGGTAGCTATAGAAGTGGCAAAATCTGTAGCAAAGGCGGCTATGGATACTGGTATCTCAAGACTATAGGAGGAAGATGGTATGGATTATATCCTAGAGGAAGTAAAAGACTTTTATAAGGTAATCAAACTAAAGGAATTTAGACGCACCGAGGGAGTAATGTTCGATGTTATGACTAAGTCTATGGTGCCAAAAGTCGATGCAATCGATAGAGTGCTTCATGAAAAAAGTGCAATATCCCCCGGCACAGTAGGTTCGGTAGAAAAAGCTTGGTATATGCATACCCACCAAGAAGACAATCTCTTTGTCCTTCATGGCAAGCGATATGTGGAGCTGTATATGCCCAAATATGGCAAAGTCGAGAGCTTTGTCATTACCCCGGATTATATTTCTCAC
>JAAYGQ010000113.1 GCA_012727635.1 Tissierellia bacterium
ATTTATGGCACAGACCGAAAGACATATAAACACTATTTTAAGTAATTATGAATTAGCTCTAAACGATATAACTCGAGAACTGTCTAATATTGATACTGCGATTGATAGCTTTTCTACTCAAAGGCTAGCAGCCTTACAAAGCTTTATTACTCAAAGAATTGCGCAAATTAAAAACGTTCGGGATGAACAGGTTATTGATGCCCTCAATGATGCTGGACAATCCGGGTTTAATATTCAAATGATACAACGAGAAATAATGGGAAGAGCACCGTTAGGTGTTTCTTGGTTTATTTTTCTTCCCCGGGGAGTAGAGCAATATCAATCTTTTGCCTTACAACTTTGTGACCAATATGACCAAGAGTTAGTAAATGCTATTCAACAAAGATTAAGGTTAGGGTTCATAGAGAGAAAGTCTTGGTCTGAAATGATAACTGATATTCGCAGGAACGCTTTTGGTTTTAAGAAGTATCAAAGAGTTGATAGAAAAGATAAAGGAGCTACTTGGAAGATTAAAAGAATGGTTAGGACTGAAACGAGTAGAATGAGAGCAATGGCAGAAGAGGAAGTAATAAGACAAGACCAAGACATTATCGGTCTTCGTTTTTATTTTGGGGGAGGACCATGCGACGGAAGTTGTGAAAGCTTAGTAGGGGAGTATTATAAAGATGGTTCTGGAATGGGATGGCCTCCCCCTTCAAGGCCGATTCATCCTAACTCATATTCTAAGGATACTGAAATATATACCGAACGAGGATTTATTCCAGTTAAGGAAGCAAAAGTTGGAGAAAAAGTATTATCATTAAATCCCGAAACTTTTGACCTTGAATGGCTTCCTGTTATAGAAACATTTCAGCACCAAGAAGAAAAGATGGTTCATTTTTATAGTCATGATTTTGATTTATTTGTTACTCTTGACCATAATGTTTTTTGTAAACATAATGAGAAATGGAGATTTATTAAAGCGATAGACGTACCACCAGAGGCACTATTCTTAAATAATTACAAAATTGGCAACGTAGAAAAAACAATTATTGATTACAATGATATGACCTATTGTGTGCAGTTACCAAAATATCATACCGTATGGGTGCGAAGAAATGGGAAAACTGTTTGGAGTGGGAATTGTAAGTGTTATACCAGTAATATCTATCCTGAGATTAAAGATTATATCTCATCTTTAAGAGAGAAGTAAAATGCCTTATACTTTGTTAACTATCCCTGACTGGGTTAAGAAAATGCCCAAAAGGGCTCAGGAGATTTGGGTTAACGCTTTTAATGCTGCAGTAAAACAATATGATGATGAGGAAACTGCTTTTAAGATTGCTATTGCTGCAGTTAAAAATAAATATTAGCAGAACGTGCGAGGTGAATGGATATTGAAAGAGATTGAAGAAGCGGAATGGGATGTTAAGTATATAAATGACCTTCCTGATGATTGTTTTGCGGTTATTCTTCCGGATGGGGAAAAAGATGAAGAGGGCAAGACAGTTCCTCGGACACTTAGATATTTTCCTTATAAAAATGCGGATGGAGAAATAGACTTACCTCATTTACGAAATGCTTTGGCAAGACTACCTCAGGCTAAAATTCCTGAGGAATATCGCAGGAAGGCAGAACAAGTTCTCAAGGCTGCTGCTAAAAAAATGAAAGTAGGTGAATACGCAGAGGAAATGGAAGATAAAGAATTATTTGAAGCTTTAACCGTAGACACTGATACCAAGAGAGCTAAGGTAATTATCTTAAAATCTGGTTGGAGTAAAAATAAGCGGTTTTACTCTCCAGACGTGTTATCTGAGGCGGTATCTTTATTTGAGGGGGCTAAGTGTTATTTAGACCATGAGGACGTAAAGGGAATTAGTAATCGTAGCGTAAGAGAGTTAGCTGGTTTTTATGAGAATGTTGCTTTTATCAATAATCGGCTTGAGGGGGATTTACAATTTTTAGATACCGAAGCGGGTAAAATAGGATTAGCTTTAGCACAAGAAA
>JAAYGQ010000114.1 GCA_012727635.1 Tissierellia bacterium
ACGCACATGCCATTCATATGGGTAGGACGAAGTCGGTAGGGTTTTTTAAGGTCCGGTGGAAAGGCAACGAAATTATCATCGGGTAAAATATCCCACAGGGCCCTCTGGGCCCGATGGGGCCGGTAGGCGTCCCAGATTTTGACGGTAAAGCCGTCTTTTTTAAATTCATCCTTTGCCCCCACTAAAAGCTCCGCCGTATGTCTATGTATATAGCAATCGTTAAAGTCATAGACGACTTGATTGGTGAAGTTATTTCTGGTGGCGTAGCGAAGCTCAATGTGAAACTCTCCGTCGATATCCAGAAGTCGCACAAGATCTTCTTTTCTTGGTGGATTTTTAATTTTTAAGGCAGGGTAGGTTTTTTTCCTAGTCATAGATCGATCCTTTCAAGCCTTTAAACAAAGACATATAAGGGCTAAGCTTTATAATTTGATTTGTATATAAATATGTAGTGAATTGGGCGGTGTCTTTTTGACTATAAGAAGTATAGCATCAATACCAAGTATTCTAGAGTATATTTTTAAATAAAAGAAGCGGGCTCTGCCGCTTCTTCTTACAATCCCCACCAATCCCTTCTAGTAGTGAATGCCTTCTTTTAGAAAGTTACCCTCTTCAAGATCGGCAAAGGCCTGTCTAAGTTCTTCCTTTGTGTTCATTACAATGGGGCCACCCCAGGCGATGGGTTCTTTGAGGGCCTGGGAACCAATAAATAAGATTTCAATGTCTTGATCCAGGGCCTGGATGTCAAGTTCAGTGCCGGGGGAGAGTTTTACCGCAGTTTTTTCTTCTACTACTTCTCCGGCTATTCTGGCATCTCCTAGAAGTAAAAAGACAAGGACGGATGTATCTTCCATCATTTCTAAAGTAATAGATCCATTTTTTTCTAACAGGATATGATAATAGTCCAGGGGCTGGTACTTTCCTTGAAAGCCCCTGTGGTCTTTATAATTGCCACTGATTAGGCGAAGGCTTCCCTTTTCCAGGGGGATTTCTTCTATTTCATCTATTTTGATGCTGTGGTATTGCGGAGGAGCCATTTTGTCTTCCTTGGACATGTTAAGCCAAAGCTGAACCCCCAGCATGCGCTGGGAAGGGGGGAGTTTTTCCTCGTGCATAATGCCCGAGCCCGCCGTCATCCATTGAACTTCACCCGAGGTGATGGCGTCTTCGTTTCCTAGGCTGTCTTTATGGACCATATTTCCCTGGGAAATAAGAGTGACGGTCTCAATGCCTCTATGGGGGTGCAGGGGAAAACCCTTTTCATAATCCCTGGGATCTTGACTGTCAAAGGAGTCCAGCATCAAAATCGGATCGTAGGTTTCCACCGTCGAGCGGCTTAGTACCCTTACAAGACTGACTCCGGCGCCGTCGGTGGTTCGAAAGCCCTTTATTTTGTCTACAATTTTTCTTTTCATTGTTTCTCCTTTATTTCTTTGCTAATGATTTAATACCCATCTTTTAAAGTAATATCCGTTTTCCTATCTTCTGTTTCCACTAATAGCTTTGCTATAGGACATGCTAGGATTCATTATCTTTTCTCAACCCAATCCCTTCAGCCTTGAAACAAATATAATGAACAAGTACACCAAACCAAGGGGTAAAGAGTTACCCACAGAGTGCAGCTAAATTACATGAGAGCTTTATGAATCAAAGCTACAAAGACCTACTCAGTCCTGGCACCATTGGTAGGCTTCAATTAAAAAATGAGTAACTCCAGGACTGCCGGGGCTGGAAGCCGCCTCTATCCTTGGCAGAAAAGTACACAGCATTGTTCACTATGAAGCTTCGGATAAACTATGGGGCTGTCAACTGGCCGAGGCCAGTCTAGCCTCTAGTAAAAGCATTTTGTATCATACCCCGGTATTACGAAGCACAGTTTCTAACACTACCCAATGTTAAGGTCCATCTAAATTATCGCATCTAGGAGGAAAACCTAGATATTATAAAGACCGAAGTGGTGCTACAAGCTACGGGAGAAAAACCCATCATCCCTCCAATAGAAGATTTAATGGCCCCAATGGCTATGGATAGGATGAAGTTCCTAGAGAAAAACCCGAGCTTTCTGGGAAAGTAATTGTAGCCCGTGGTGGTCAGATGGGCTGGGAGACGGCACACTTTCTTTTAGAAAAGGGCTGTCAAGTCACCATTGTAGAAACGCTGCCGGAAATTATTATGAAAGAACAACTGATCTCAGGACTGATGAAAATGGGCATCTTAAATGAATTGGGAGAACAGATTCTAACCAATAGTCGCATTCAGCTCCTTAATGAAAAAGACGTTGAGGTAATCAACACCCTAAGGGGATGAGAAACCCGATAGAGGCCTACGCCATTGTTCTTGCCTATGGTACTCTAACTAAAAAGAGCCTATATAGGGCCCTGGAAGAAAAATTCGAGGTAATCGCCATGGGAGACTCGGGCTCTATATAATAACTAGAGGCACAATCGCTTCTCTATGTTTATCTAGCAGCCCAATGGATATAATTAAAATGAAACATTGCTATAAAAATGCCTCCAGGAGATTTGAATTTAAAAGGAGTTTTGCTAGTTTAATACAACAAGCAAAGGATGTAAAATCTAGCAGGATAAACCGCTAGAAGGGTGTATTTTTGTTTCAAATGGGCAAAGAGAAAAATTAACTAACAAAGTCGCAGAATAGGTAAAAAAAATTAAAAGCACTGAGTAGGAAGAAAGCTTTACGAGACTACTACAGGCATTTTCAAGAAGGACATACATAGAAGAACATACTTTTTCAAAGTTCCTATCCTCCTAGCAAACATTATTTTCCTATGAAAACCTCTAATTCTTTTTTAATATCTTCTTACTACTATCTTTTAAAAACTCCAAATTCCATATAAAAAGCTGATACTGAACTTTCTTTTAAAGATGCAAGGATGCATGGTTTTCCTCCTAGAATTTTAAGACTCTAGGAGAAGAAGAAGTACAACAAATAAAAATAAAGCTTTGTGCTTATTTTGTATTTTTGATTTTAAAAAGAGCAGCAAATCCAGCATTAAGAATGAATAGATCCCACTAGCTCACAATTATAAAAGTGAAATCTATGAATCTTCTTTAGATACCTATACCCATGATGGCCACTAAGACTTTAGCCAGAAAGCTTAGGGCTAAAAATAAAAGGTTTCGGCGATTTTACGCTATTGAGGATTAAATATTTAATCAACACATATTAGTGAAGAGGAAATTTCTTAACCTACTAAGAGAGGAGTCTAATTATCAACATAGATGTGAGCTTACAATCATCCTACAGCTTTACAAACACTTAAATAAATAATATATCATGCAGTAAATCTCTATATAAAAATAAAGGATATAGGTTTAAAGGGAAAAATGAAGAATTATAAAAAACCTTTAGCGCTATTTATAGTGATTTTGATGGTAATAGGTAGTGCTGAACTAGGCAGTTTTGCAGAAGCCGTGGAAAAAGAGGAGGTATTAAAAGAAGATATCACCTTACAGCCGGGGGGATCTATCATCGGCAGATATTCCTGAAAAGGAAATTCCCAGACCACCGGAGAGTTTGCCAGACCAAGTAGAGAAGCAGGAAGTTGATTTGGATGGAGGCCCTTCAAATCCTCCGGTGGTCTTTTCAGATCAAACAAATAATGGGCAAGAATACATAAAAGAATACATAAAAGAATACATAAAAGAAGACATAAAAGAATACATAAAAGAAGACATAAAAGAAGACATAAAAGAAGACATAAAAGAAGACATAAAAAGTGATGATCTACCGGTAAATCAACCTCCCCCTATAAGTCCAGATCCTCCAGAGCTAGGAGATTTGGATAAAGAAGAACCACTACCACAATGCATAGTCCAGAAAGTAGATATATCCGTCACCAAAGTATGGATTGGCCCGGGAACATCATCGGTAACTGTTGCTCTATATGCAGGAGGAGAGCCCACGGGTAAGATTCTGGAACTTTGCGCAGCAAATTGCTGGAGGGGCAGATTCTGTGGACTGATCAAATATGACCCTCTTACAGGTAGAGCCGTGGACTACACAGTTGTAGAAAATAAGATTACCGGGTATTCCAGTAAGGTCACAGGAAATATAGACTGTGGCTTTACCCTAACCAATACTAACAATGACACAGTGGACATCCCCGTCAATAAAGTATGGATCGGTCCAGAGATGGACCTGGTAACCATCACTCTGTATGCCGACTCAGTGGCTACTAATAAAACTCTTGAACTAAGCTCGGCAAATTGCTGGAAGGATAGCTTTACAGATCTAAGAAAATACCACGCTGTAACTGGAAAACCCATAGTCTACACCCTGGTAGAAACTGAGATAAAGGGATATTCCAGTAAGCTCACAGGAAGTGTAGACTGTGGCTTTACCCTAACCAATACAAAGGATGACACCATCGATATACCCGTCACAAAGGTGTGGATTGGTCCAGCTAAGGACTCGGTAAATGTGACCCTATATGCCGACTCAGTGGCTACTAATAAAAAGTTAGAACTTACTGCAGCAAAATGCTGGAAAGATAGTTTTACTGGTCTAAAAAAATACGACGCTGTTACGGGAAATCTTATCAGCTACACTGTCCTAGAGACCGAGACTCAGGGCTATAGCAGCCTAGTCACAGGAAGTATGGCCAGTGGATTTACCCTAACCAACACCTGCGACGAGACAGTTGAGATTCCCGTCAATAAAGTATGGATTGGCCCAGCAAAGGACTCGGTAAGCGTAATCCTCTATGCCGATGGGCTGGCTACAAGTAAAACCTTGGAGCTCAGTGCAGAAAATTGCTGGAAGGGAAAATTTATTGGTCTGAGAAAATACGACATACTGACAGGAAGACCCATTATCTATAGTATAGTAGAAAAGAAAATCCCAGAATATACTTCGGTGGTAATAGGCAGTGTGGCCTGCGGATTTACCCTAACCAATACATTTAAGATTCCTCTAACCACTAATGTTAAGGCAATTAAAGTGTGGATTACCGGACCCGGCGAAGATCCCTTCAAACGCCCTGAAGTTAGCTTGCAACTATACCAAAATGATAAAATCTATGGCCAAGCGGTAGTACTTAAAAATAGGACCTACTCCTATGTGTGGAAGGGCCTGCCTGAATTTGATGAAAAGGATAAGCCCTATAGCTATAGAGTGGAAGAAATAAATGTACCTAAGGATTACACAATGTCAGTAAGTAGTGTTGGAAATATTTACACCATTACCAACAAGTGGACGGGATCCTACGCCCCCCATAAGCCCTTTACGCCAAAACCCTATACACCAAGACCCACTCCGTCAAGAGTATCCTACAGACCAAGTCTACCCAGAACCGGTTCCGATGCTTCGGCTTTGTATTTGGGCTTTATCGCCTTGGCAGCAGGTGTTAGGCTACTGACAAGTGATCGAAAAAAGAAAAGAGTGAAAAGAAACTAGGTAAAAAGCAAAATTTTTCTGAGAAGCATCTAGTGCACTCCTAGAGTTATAAAGAAAGCTCTAGGGGTGCATTTTTCATCTAAAACAGTAAGATTTTTAAGAGTTTTTCTAAGAAGGATAGATTGTAATATTTAATCCAGCGCCTAATCTTACCACAGGTCGTAAGAAAAACTCTCTAGCTGTATTTGCTAGATACTAAGGTGGGTCTCGAACTTATTATTATTTATTTCAATTAGCCCTAGATTTATGGTTTTATTGAGGAGGCTTTAGAATCAAGGGCCAGTGGCTGAGATATTAGAGGACACTATGCAAATAAAAAATGAAGTCAATAAAAGAAGAAGGTTAAAGAAAGCCTGGGGGTAACTGGGAGTAATTTCTTAATTTAGGCGAATATTAGATAGAAATCTTGTATAATAGAGCAAAGTGTCCAAATATAAAGTTTACAGAGTTTTATAGTAACCCTTAAGACAGGAGAAATAGATGATAAAAGCAAGTCTAGTTATTGAGAACATTGATAATCTGATCACCCTAAGGGGCGAAAATAAGCCCCGCTGTGGTAAAGAGCAATCCCGGATTGGTCTTATCCAGGGGGGCCTAGTAGCCCTAGATGGAGATAAAATTCTCTATGTCGGCGAAGGAAAACTTCCTTCGACCATCGGCACTGGTGAAGATACGGTTTTTATCGATGCAAGGGGAAAACTGGTGACACCGGGCCTTGTGGAGCCCCATACCCATCTGGTTCATGGAGGCAGTAGAGAGCATGAATTCAAATTAAAACTCCAGGGAGTGGATTATCTGGATATATTAGCCGCTGGTGGGGGGATCTATTCCACCGTAGAGGCCACAAGAAAAGCTAGCCACGAAGAGCTTTACCAGCAGGCCAAAAAGAGCCTAGATCGCATGTTGGCCTATGGGGTAACCACCGTCGAGGCAAAGTCCGGCTATGGCATTGGAGACTTTGCCACCGAGATAAAACAAATGGAAGTGGCTAGAGATCTAAACGAGAGCCATCCCATTGACCTAGTGTCTACCTTTATGGGAGCCCACGCTGTGCCTAGGGAGTATTTGGACCGTTCCGATGATTTTGTGGATATTATTATCAATAAGATGCTTCCCCTGGTGGCTGAAAAAAGATTGGCTGTTTTTAATGACGTCTTTTGCGAAGAAGGAGTCTTTACCATAGATCAGTCCCGAAGAATTCTTCAAGCTGGTCAGGCCCTGGGCCTTAGAGCCAAGCTCCACGCCGATGAGATTGTGCCCCTGGGTGGGGCAGAGCTGGCCGCCGAAGTGGGCTGCATCTCGGCCGAGCACCTTATGGCCATCAGTGAACAGGGAATTAAGGATTTGGCGCAAAAGGGAGTGGTGGCTGTGCTCCTTCCTGGTACCAGCTTTAATCTACAAAAGGGCAGGGCGGCTCCGGCCAGAAAAATGATCCAGGCCGGCCTTCCCATTGCCCTATCGACGGATTACAATCCCGGGAGTTGCCCCAGTGAGAATCTGCAGTTTATGATGAGTCTGGGCTCTCTTCTTCTAAAGATGACCCCCGATGAGGTCATCACCGCCGTTACCATAAATGCCGCCGCCGCCCTGGGCCTTGAAGAAGAAAAGGGATCCCTGGAAGTGGGAAAAAGAGCGGATATCGCTATTTTCGATGTTCCCAATCTTGAATACATGCTCTATCATTTTGGGGTTAATCATACCGATACAGTGATCAAAGACGGAAAAATCGTCTACCAAAAATAGGAGGAATTATGTGGAATAATAAATTGATTGAAGAGTCCATGGAAATTAAACTGGATAATACTTTGCCCCCCTATCCGGACTTTGTCCCGGGGATTCGAAGGGCACCAAAAAGAGGAGTAAATCTTAGCAAAAGTGATATCCAGTTGGCCCTTAAAAATGCCCTGCGCTATATACCGGCCCCCTTTCATGAAGAGGTGGCTCCGGAATTCCTAGAGGAGCTCCTTAGTAGGGGAAGAATCTATGGCTACCGCTTTCGCCCCGATAGAAAGATCTATGGAAAACCCATAGAGCAGTACCAGGGAAAATGCATAGAAGGAAAAGCCTTCCAGGTGATGATTGACAACAATCTTTCCTTTGATGTGGCCCTGTATCCCTATGAACTGGTAACCTATGGGGAAACGGGACAGGTCTTCCAAAACTGGATGCAATACAATTTAACCATGAAATACCTCGAAGAACTCACCGATGAACAGACCCTAGTTCTTGAATCAGGCCATCCCCTAGGGCTATTTCGCTCTCCAAAAACGGCGCCCCGAGTGATTATTACCAATGCTCTGATGATTGGGGCCTATGATGATCAGGAAAACTGGGCCAGAGCCCAGGCCATTGGAGTGGCCAACTATGGCCAAATGACCGCCGGTGGCTGGATGTATATCGGGCCCCAGGGCATTGTCCATGGAACCTATAATACCGTTCTTAATGCAGCCCGAATGAAATTGGGGGTTGCCGAGGATGGCGATCTTACCGGTCATCTTTTTGTGAGTTCCGGCCTAGGCGGAATGAGCGGAGCCCAGGGTAAGGCGGCCAAAATTGCCGGTGGGGTAGGCCTGATAGCCGAAGTAGATCTTTCCCGAATCCATACTCGTTTGGAGCAGGGCTGGATTGACGAATCCTTTGAAGATCTAGGGGAACTTTTTGAAGCGGCCCATAAAGCCATGAAGGAGAAAAGGGCTACGGCCCTAGCCTATCATGGCAATATTGTTGACCTATTACAATACGCCCTGGATGAAGACGTCCACATTGAGCTACTTTCCGATCAGACCTCCTGCCACGCCGCCTACGACGGTGGTTATTGCCCCCAGGGGATGAGCTTTGATGAAAGAACAAAGATGCTTCTGGAGGATAAAAAAAGCTTTAAAAAGCGGGTGGATGAAAGCCTTCTTCACCACTTTGAGCTCATTAGAAAACTCGTGGATAAAGGCACTTACTTTTTTGATTATGGCAATAGTTTTTTAAAGGCCATTTATGATGCCGGAGAACTGAGCATCGCCAAAAATGGCATGGATGATACCGATGGGTTTATCTTCCCCTCCTATGTGGAGGACATTATGGGGCCCATGCTCTTTGACTACGGCTATGGCCCCTTCCGCTGGGTTTGCCTAAGCGGTAAGCATGAAGATCTTATTAAGACTGACCGGGCCGCCATGGATTGCATTGATCCTAGTCGCCGAGGACAGGATAGAGACAATTACAACTGGATTCGCGACGCCGAAAAAAATGCTCTAGTTGTAGGAACCCAGGCAAGAATCCTCTACCAGGACGCCATGGGAAGACTAAAAATCGCGCTGAAATTCAACGAAATGGTTAGAAGCGGTGAGGTAGGCCCCCTTATGCTGGGCCGGGACCACCACGACGTTTCCGGCACCGATAGCCCCTTTAGAGAAACGGCCAATATTAAAGATGGCAGCAATGTGATGGCCGATATGGCCACCCAGTGCTTTGCCGGCAATGCCGCTAGAGGGATGAGCCTTGTGGCTCTACACAACGGCGGAGGGGTAGGCATTGGCAAGGCCATTAATGGTGGCTTTGGCATGGTTCTAGATGGCAGTGAGCGGGTAGATGAAATCCTCAAGACCGCCATGCCCTGGGACGTTATGGGCGGCGTAGCAAGAAGAGCCTGGGCAAGAAATGATCACTCCATTGAAACGGCCATGGAGTACAATGCCGCTCACAAAAAGACCGATCATTTAACCATCCCCTATGTAGCCGATGATGGCTTGGTAAGAAGATTGGTAGAAGCTAAACTAAAATAAGAGTTTTATGAGCCATTGTCTCTATTGCCTATCATCTTGGAACTAAGGCAAGGGCGATAATGCAATACAAATAAAGAGGTATTTGAATGAATCATGTTGAAATTGACGGAAATCATCTAGACCTGGAGAGTTTTATCGAAGTAACAAGAAATTATAAAGAAGTTAAGCTCACTTTGCAGGCCCGGGAAAGGGTACAAAAAGCCCGGGACTATGTCGATGAACTCATCCAGGAGAATAAAGTGGTCTATGGCCTTACCACGGGCTTTGGTAAATTTAGCGACGTACTCATACCGGAAAAAGAGACCAAAAGACTTCAAAGAAACCTAATTGTTAGCCATGCCTGCGGTGTAGGAAATCCCCTAGGGGAGGATTTGGTCAGGGGAGTCATGCTCCTTCGCATCAACGCCCTCTCCAAGGGCTATTCCGGTATTCGACTGTCCACGCTGGACACCCTTGTTCACATGCTAAATAAAGGTGTCCATCCCATTATCCCCGAAAAGGGATCCTTGGGAGCCAGCGGTGATTTGGCTCCTCTTGCCCATATGGTGCTAACGATGATGGGTGAGGGCCAAGCTATTTATAAGAAGGAGCCAATGACTTCCAAGGAGGCTATGGCTAGGGCAGATATCCCGGTAATCGAGCTTACCTCCAAAGAAGGTCTTGCCCTAATCAATGGGACCCAGGTTATGACCTCCATTGGAGCCCATACGCTATACGATGGAATCAATCTAAGTAAGACTGCCGATATTGCGGCCTCTTTGACGCTAGAAGCCCTAAATGGCATTACCGATGCCTTCGATGAAAAAATACACGCCGTCCGGGGCCACTATGGCCAAAGGACTACGGCAAAAAATCTACTAAGGATCCTAGAAGACAGCACCATGACCACAAGACAGGGAGAGATTAGGGTCCAGGACGCCTACTCTTTGCGCTGTACCCCCCAAGTCCATGGCGCCAGCAAGGATGCACTTCATTATATTAGGGACAAAGTAGAAATTGAAATGAACGCCGCTACGGACAATCCTTTAATTTTTGTCGATGAAAAAGAGGTCATCTCCGGTGGCAATTTCCATGGCCAGCCCATGGCTCTGCCCTTTGACTTTTTGGCCATCGCCCTGGCGGAGATTGCCAATATATCTGAGCGTAGACTGGAAAGAATGGTAAATCCCTCCCTTAGTGAAGGTCTCCCAGCTTTTTTAACCAAAGAGGGTGGCCTTAACTCTGGTTTTATGATTGTTCAGTATGCCGCTGCGGCCCTGGTTTCAGAAAATAAGATTTTGGCCCATCCCGCCTCGGTGGATTCCATTCCTTCTTCGGCCAATCAAGAGGACCACGTTTCCATGGGAACCATTGGAGCAAGAAAGGCCCGAGAAATTATGGAGAATGTCCGAAAGGTTCTTACCATGGAAATTCTATCGGCCTGCCAGGCCATTGATCTAAGGGGTAAAAAACAGCTGGGCAAGGGAAGCTCTCCCGCCTATGAACTGGTTAGAAAAAAGATAGCCCTTCTGGAGGAGGACCGCATTATGCACCTAGATATTGATAGCTGCGAAGAGCTTTTGGAAGAAAATGCCCTGGTAAAAGCTGTTGAAGAGAAAATTGGAAAACTCGGCTAGTAGTCGTAATTTTTAGGCAGTCCCCTTGAAAGGGGGCCTGCCTTTTTATTTGAAAAAGAAAAATAAAAATAGGAAATGTTAAATTCATTGATACTCTCAAAAAAACGGGGTATTCAATGGATTACAGTGTTCAAAGACCCGGATATATAAAAAGAGAGATTACCCCCAGAATACCTATAAAGGAAAGGTGTGGCCATGGAAGGCTTTAGGAATTATTACAGTGAAAAGGAAGTTGTCGGCTTAACCCAGGAACTGGTTCGAATTCCCAGTCATAAGGACGTAGAGGGTAGAGAAAAAGCAGTGAGTGAGTTTATTTATAAATTTTGCAAAGACCTGGGCCTGGACGTAGAGTATCAAGAGGTCGATGGGGCAAGAAAAAACGTCCTCGTTCGCCTGAATGGCCAAGGTGGTGGTAAAACTCTTCTGTTTAACGGCCATATGGATACCGTGCCGCCCTATGAGATGATCATAGATCCCTATGAAGCCAAGATAGAAGATGGTTTTGTCTGGGGTAGAGGCACATCGGATATGAAGGGCCCCATCGCTTCCATGCTCATTGCCATGCTGGCTATTAAAAGAAGTGGTAGGAAGATGAAAGGCAATATACTTTTTACCGGCGTTCTTGGTGAAGAAGAGCAAAGTGAAGGCACCGAAGCCCTAGTGAAAGCCGGTATACAGGCCCATGGTGCAGTTGTGGGAGAACCTTCCAACTATGAGTATGCCATTGGCCATAGAGGCCTTGAGTGGATTGAAATTAAACTTATCGGTAAAATGGCCCATGGCGGCGTACCCCATCTAGGGATCAATGCTATATCAAAGGCAGCGAAATTGATTTTGCGAATCGAAGAAAAGCTTATGCCTGAGATTGCCCTAAGGGACAATGAATACATGGGTCCTTCGGTGATGAATTTTGGTAAAATTACAGGGGGTACCCAGCCCAGTACCGTAGCCGACACTTGCTCTATACAAATCGATCGGCGCTATATTCCCGGTGAGGATGTTGCCTCGGTTTATAAAGAGCTCCAGGATATTGTCGATGAGCTTAAGGCCGAAGATCCCCAGTTCGACGCACAGATTATCCGCATGGAAAATAATTTTCTAACCCTGGACCATATCTATTTGACCACAGATCCCCAAGAAGCCATTGTTCAGGCTACAAAAAAAGCCCTAAAAGAAGTTACCGGAGAAGAAGCCCAAATCACAAGAAGACGAGGCTGGACCGATGCTGCCCTGCTTTCACATTTTGCAGGCATCCCCACGGTGATAACGGGCCCGGGAAACATTAGCTACTCCCATACTAAGGATGAACGGGTGGCTATAAGTCATCTTGTGGATTATGTTGAGATTTACTGCCGCATTGCCCAGGAGTTTTGTGAGATTGAGTAGTAGTTTTTAAGAAAACAACTATTGGAGTGGTTCTTAGTAAGAAAAACAGAGCAAGTTCTAAGAGAATTTGCTCTGTTTTTATTGTGCTTTTTCCTTTGCTTTTTATTAGGAGGGGAAGTTTCTTTTATAAGCTAAAGAAGACTAAGCCTTAATTTTTGGTGATATATTGCACTGGATAGGCTAGTAGTGACATAAGTATCTATATATTTATAAATTTTTCTTGACATTATACT
>JAAYGQ010000115.1 GCA_012727635.1 Tissierellia bacterium
AAAGAAACTGTCTTTAGGGCCTACTCTATCTCATCGCCTCCCAGTGATAAAGACCATGTTGAATTCTGTATCCGACAAGTACCCGACGGGGTTTGTACTACCTATGTACACTCGGCTTTAAAAGAAGGAGACACTGTGGCTCTTTCCGGGCCCTATGGAGATTTCTACTATAGGGGAAATACTCCAAAGATGATTCTTGTTGGTGGCGGCAGTGGGCTTGCACCCCTGCGAAGCCTAATCCTTGATAATTTGGAAAAAGGCGTTAAAGCAGATATGACGCTGTATTTCGGTGCCCAGAGTCTAAGAGATCTTTACTATACTGAAGAATTTAAAGCTTTGGAAGAAAAACACGATAATTTCCACTTTATTCAAGCCCTCTCCCGTCCCCAGGACGATGATGTATGGGATGGTAATGTTGGCCGTATAACCGTACCCCTTGAAGAGGACCTTAAGAAAATGGTGGGTGACGGTAGCGACATCGAAGCCTATTTATGCGGAAGCCCAGGCTTTTTAGCCTCAGTTAGAAAGCTTCTTGCTGAAAATGGAGTCCCCACATCACAGATCTTCTTTGACGAATTTTAGGAGGTATCCATGGCAAAAAAAGATCCCCGCAGTGCACAAATTGAAGAAGATATGGCTCCCGGTAGCCTTACACTTGTGGGCTTTCTAGGTGACGATACTCGCAGTGTCGATGCCATCATCCGACAGGATGAGGCTCTTCTTCAAAAGGAAGGCGTTGAAATCGCCGACATCGTCAAGGCCCTTAAGAGATTTACCTTTATCGGTGTCGATGGCCTAGGAGACCCTGTGGAATCCGGTGATTATGAAGTAACCGTTGATCATTTCAGGGGCTGGCAGTACTGCCCTTTCAAGCACAAAAAAAGAATTAGCAAACGAAATACCACCCTATATGATAAGGTAACAAAAAAAAGCCTGTACTGGAGCGATCTTTCCCTACATTTAATCGAAGAACATAGTTTCTTCCAAGGAAAGGGATCTCACTTTAGAATGGAGCCAGAAGATATTCTGGAAATTCTACGCCTTAAAAAGTCAGAATAAGAAAAGCAAAAGAGAGCAGATTTCTGCTCTCTTTTGTTATCTACTCTCTCATCTCGATTCCCGGTGCAATGTCTTCAAGGAATCTTTTTAAAAGTGCAGCGTGATGTCCTCGTAGAACCATGTGGTGATTGGCGATAGGATATTTCAAGAAATAATCCATCCCTCCGGGTAAATGAATACGCATTTGGCTTCTACATAAATCATTGCGATAGAGGCTTTCCAGTAGCTTACCTTCTTTGGCTACAAAGTTTCTAAAACTATCCATTTTAAATAGGGTGACGTCTTCAAAATCAAATTCTGAAGCAACGGCCACACCAATGCCCGATTCAAAATGTGTATTGAGTGCAATGGTCTTGGGATAGTCTAGGGGAAGAGTACAATGGGCTATTACCAGTTCCTCTTTTTGTGGATCAAGGCTACTGGGGTTTGCCATAAAAACCGATTCATCTAAAAGAGCCTGGGCCACCACCATGGACAATAGAGACTTTTTATCGCCTTCACAACCGGCGGGGTAGCCCTCGGCATTTAGAATGGCTAGAGCAAGACATGCTGTGGATTGCAAAGGTCCTAGAAGATCGAAGCAGCGTAGACTAAAGCCTGTTAAACCATGTTTTTGCATTAATCGCTTGAGAGCGCCATAGATCTCTAGAGATTTTTCCATTTCCAAGCCATCATAGTCTAGATCGACAAGCTTTGCTGTCCAGATATTCTCTTCATATCCTCCCTTATTCACTTCTGTTAAAAGTTCTTCAATGGGAAGAGGAATAAAACTTATTCCAGCAACTTCTTTGACCCGCTCTTCGTCGACTTCACTGGCTATCAGCCAATCGGAAATGCCAAATACTCCTAGGCGCATGCCTTGAAGTTTCATCTGGGCTGTTTTTAATCTTTGGATTTCCTTTAGCTTATCACCAAAGAATTCCGGTGTACCATGTAAGATTTCACCCCTTCTGCCTTTTTCTTGCAGATAAGCTAGGATTTCTAAGGATGCTGCCAAGGAATTATGGGCTGGATGGGTAAGAAGATAAATCTTTCCTGGGAGTTTATCCAAAATCCTTAGGAATTGTTCCTCGGTTCCACCGGTGGCTACAAATACAAGACTCAGATCCTGCCGGATTAAATCCTCTAAGGTTCCAAAGCTTACATCGGCATCGAGATTTTGTCTAAATTCTTCTAGGGTCCTCATGAGTTCTTCCTGCTCCTGATGAGCAGCACTTATAATTAGTGTATGCATAAATCCCTCCTTTTGTTTGTCTTCTTATACCCCTTCTTATTTCCTTTTCTCCTATAAAATGGAAAAAGCCTTAACTTTCAAAAGAAAGTAAGGCTTTTAAAACAAATCTTATTCATCGTGACCATGGTGGCATACTGAACCCGTGGAATTAAGCTCGCCCCTTAGATAGGCTTCAACGACTTCTTTGGCCTTCCCCTTGGCACCAACAATAACTTCGATGTCATTCTCGTTAAAAATCGAAACGGCGGAGGATCCCATGCCTCCTGAAATAATTACATTTACACCTTTTTCATGCAAATATCTAGGAAGAAATCCTGGCTTGTGTCCGGGGTTTTCAAGAGCTCCTTCTTCTAGGATCTTTCCTTCTTCTGTATCAAAGGTCAAAAAAATCTCACAATACCCGAAATGTTCAGTGACATTTCCCTTATCACTGGCAACAGCAATCTTTAACATTATTTCTCCTCCATTTTTTCTAGTTTTTCAACAAGTTTATCAAGCCATGGGCCCTTATAGCCTTCAATCTCTCCTCTATCACAGGCCTTGGCCAGATCGGGATCAATGGGCAGTCTTGCTAGAATATCAAGATCATACTCCTGGGCTATCTGCTCTAAATGACTCTCTCCAAAAATCTTATAATCTTTTCCATTATCAGGACAGGTAAAATAGGACATATTTTCCACTAGACCAATTACCGGAATGTTCATCATTTTTGCCATATTAACGGCTTTGGAGACGATCATTGAAACCAGCTCCTGGGGCGATGTAACAACGATTATCCCATCGACGGCCAGGGACTGAAATACTGTAAGGGGAACATCACCGGTTCCCGGTGGCATATCAATAAGCATAAAATCCACATCTTCCCAGATTACCTCACCCCAAAACTGTTTTACAACATTGGCAACAATAGGACCGCGCCATACAACGGGGTCGGTGTCATTTTCAAGAAGAAGATTTATGGACATAACGGCAATGCCTTCTTTTGTCATTATAGGCAAAATACCAAGATCGGTTCCCACAGCCTTTTGCCTAAGGCCAAAGGATTTAGGGATAGATGGCCCTGTAATATCTGCATCCAAGATTGCGCAGCGGTGGCCCTTTCGATTGAGGGCGACGGCCAGCATAGCCGAGACAAGAGATTTACCTACACCGCCCTTGCCACTAACCACACCAATTACCTTTTTCACTTGACTTAAAGGGTTGAGTTTTTCTGAAAAATCAACCTTTCTATCTTCGCAGTCAATCTTACAGCTCTCACAGTTATGATCACAGTTTTCACTCATGTACCGCTCCTTTTACAATTAGATTTATAAGGTTTTTCTTTTCCATAAGGGCCATAAGCTCATTAAATACATACCTTGCCCCTTTTCCTGAAGGGCACTGAATATCAGCAATGGTCCTGCCACTGTTTACTACTTCTAGAGCCAAGGGATCAAAGGGGATTTTTCCAATAAAGTGAACCCCTAGCTCCCCACATAATTCCTCAATATGACGGGTATTTTCCAAACTTAAATCATATTTATTAATACATACTGCCGTTTCCACTCCCTGTAGGGCCGCGGTTTTAATAATGCGTTTCATATCACTAATACCCGAAAGGGAGGGTTCAGCAACGATAAGAACAAAATCTACACCACTTAAGGAAGCAATCACCGGACAACCAATTCCAGGAGAGCCATCGATTATGGCAAGTTCAGATTTTCCGGTCTCTTTCATAGCCTTTTTAACTTCAGTAACTAGAAGTCCAGAATTGCCGCTGCCCATAATAAGCCTTGCCGTGGAGAAGACTTCTTTATTTTTATAGAGCATCATCTCACCAGCTGGAACGTCCTTCATCGTGATGGCTCCTGCTGGACAAAGAAAGTGGCATACACCACAGCCTTCGCAGGCAAAGGGATCGACACTATAGCCTTCCTCGGCTGTAATGGCATTAAAGCGGCAGTGACTGCGACACAAGTCGCAGTTAATGCATAGAGACTGGTCAATTACAGCCTTGGGTAGACCATAATAATCTTTTTTTTCAGGTTCATTATCATGGCCCATCACAAGATGGAGATTTGGAGCATCCACATCACAATCGGCATAGGCCCGGGCCTGGGAGAAGCGAATAAAGGCGCTGGCCAGGGTTGTTTTTCCTGTACCACCTTTTCCACTAAGAATGAGCAGCTGCTTCATCCTGAACCTCCTTTAAAAGAGCCGAGAAAAGCTTGTAATACTCTTTGTTCTTATTAGCTACGATTTCTCCCGCCGAGGTCAGGGCTCCTAGTTCATAGGAAAAGGGAATCTTTCCAAGGACCTTAATATCTTTTTCTAGGCAATAGATCTCCGAGGGATTTTCCCCGTCGGTGCATTTATTCAAAACCACGCCAAAGGGCTTTTTAAAAAGCTCCACCAGTTCGTGGACCATTTCAAGATTATGTACACCAAAAATTGAAGGCTCAGCTACCAGGATACAATAATCCGCATCCTTAATGCTCTCCATTACAACACAGGCACTGCCTGGAGGTGCATCGATGAAAACAAGACCCTCTTCATCCTTTACCTCTTCTAAAAGGGCGTCAATAATCATTGTTCCTGAGGCTTCTCCAGGATTTAGAATCCCAGTATAGACAAGGATTTCCCCGGTCCTTCCTTTTTTAACCCTTCCGATTGCCCTCTCTTTTTCACTAAGGGCCTTTTCAGGGCAAACCAGTTTACAACCTCCACAGGAGTGGCAGATTTTCTCAAATATCATCAGTTCCCGGCCGGTATAAGCAAGGGCATTAAAAGCGCAGAAATCAACGCATTTCTTACATCCATTGCACAGTTTTTCATCGACAACGGGAATCAATACTTTGATATCCTTCTTTCCCTCATCCACAGGCTTTAAAAACAGATAACCATTGGGCTCTTCCACATCACAATCTAAATAGATAGATTTTTTTGCTACAGCGGCCAAATTGACGGATAAAAAGGTTTTTCCTGTTCCCCCCTTACCGCTGAGTACAGCAATTTTCATAATTTGTCCTAATTCCCATGGAGGCCGGCATGGATTTCACTTAGTGGTTGAAGTTTTCCTTGGAGAAAAGCCTCCAGGTTTTCTTCAATGCCCTCACCGGAGCTTTTATGGATGGCTATATCCGCCTTATTTAGCACGGCTGCAGCGTGATCACCGAGGCGAGGGGTTAAAAGAACCTTCACAGCATAATCTATAAGAATTTGAGCCGCTTTAATACCCACTCCGCCACTATCCGAAGCGGCTAAGTTTTCGATAAAAACACCTTCATTAAGCTCTTGATCATAAATATAATAATAGGGTGCGCGGCCATAGGAAGCACATACACCACTTTTAAGATTGTTATCATTAACGGGAATTGCGATTTTCATTTATTCCTCCTTAGGATTTTTTAAGTAATTATTAATAGCATCGCGAAGAGCACCGGCTCCAAGATTAGAGCAGTGCATTTTTTCTTCAGGAAGGCCTCCCAGGGCCTCGGCGATGTCTTCTTCGGAAATTTTTAAAGCCTCTTCTAGGCTCTTACCCTTGGCTAGCACCGAGG
>JAAYGQ010000116.1 GCA_012727635.1 Tissierellia bacterium
AGTTTCTAGGGAAAATCCGGTTTTTTGGAAGGACAATAATCTAATATCCCCTGCCCCTAGCTTGTATTTTGTTAGCCATTGAATACTAATAAATATAAAAAAAATACTTACGAGTGAAGTTTGCAATAATAGACTTTTATCCACCTTTTGGTGGCTTTTCAAACCTAGAAAATGGCTGAATTTTATTTTATTTCTAAAAAATACTAGGTACAGGAAAATTGGAAGGATCAAGAATAATGCCCATTGAACCATAGTATCCATCATCAACTGCTTTAACATTTGCTAACCCCTATTCTGTTCTTGCTATGTAAAGTATCGGTATTTATTTCCATAAAACCCATTGGGTTTTGAGAAAAGTTCTAGATAAAATAATAAAGGAGCCGAAACTCCTTTATATATCTATTGTTTTTCTAAATTCTTCTTGAAATTTCGCCAAAATCTTTTTTTCCATCCTGGAAATCGTCATTTGAGATACGCTAAGTTCTTCGGCCACAACAATTTGGGTTTTTTCCTCAAAAAAGCGATCTTCGATAATCTTTCGCTCCATGGGATTTAATTTTTCCATAATATAATGGATAAAATCTTCGTTGTTTATGGCTTCGAAGTTCTTATCGTCTTCGCCAACAATATCCATGAGCCTCACATCTTTGTCTTCGCCACCGGTATCGAGTTCCACATCAAGACTCCGAGGTGTATAGACCTTAGAAGCTTCCATGGCTTCAATTACGTCTTCATCGGTAACAGACAAATATACGGCAATATCGTTAATTGTGGGAGGCCCTCCAAGATCTTTATAGAGTTGATCCCTGGCCAATGTAACTTTTTTTGACAATTCCTGTATACGTCTGGGAACTCGGATGGTCCAACCCTTATCTCTAAAATGCTTTTTAATTTCTCCAACGATGGTAGGGGTAGCAAAACTTGAAAACTCAAACCCCTTATCCACATCAAATCTTTGGACGGCATAAAGAAGGCCCAGGGAAGCTACCTGATAGATATCTTCCTGATCAATGCCCTTATTGATGTATTTTCTCGAAAGGATATCCACTATATATAAATGCCTGGAAAAAAGTTCGTCTCGCATTTCATTATTGGGATTGGCTTGGTATAGGCGAAATAATTCTTTGGTTTCTACGTCTTTATATGACATCTTTCACCTACACTATCTGTTTTTTATCATGTGAATAGTAGTTCCTTTTTCTTGCTCCGATTCAACAACCATCTCATCCATTAGAGAATCAATAATATACAGTCCAAGACCGCTGCCCATATAATCCTCGGGAGTGGGGCTACTTATTTGTCCATGAATAAAGCCTTCTCCTTGATCGGAAACACTGATTTTCATAAATTTTTCTTCCACTTGGATGACTATATCAATACTCTTAGAACCCCTGCCGTGGAGCACGACATTATTGCAGGCTTCTCCAACAGCCAAGCGTATATCATCTACTTTTTCAATATCATACCCATGAATACCTGCCACCGATGTAGCAGCCAGCCGTGCGGAGATCACATATTCTTTTTTATTGGGTATATTCAATTTAAATATTTCCATCTCTCCTCCTTCACCTAGCATTATCATACCCATGAAGAGGGAAGTTATTCTTCACGAATGCGGATGACTTTATCAAGACCGGTGATTCGAAATAACTTAAGAACACTGGGTTGAGGCTTTGCAAGAACGAGCTCTAAATCGTTTTGCTTAAGGCGTTTGACAATGCCTATAAGCATCCCGAGGCCTGTACTGTCGATATAATCCAGTTCTTCGGCATTAATGATCATACCCTTTTCTCTTTCATCCAAGATGAGCTCGAGTTTTTCCTTTACCTCGGGAGTACTATGGATATCAACTTCTCCCATAATTTTGACTTCCCAGCGGTCTCCCCGCTCGGAGAACAAATATCTAATCTTCACTGCCATTTTCTTCCTCCTCAAAACCCTCAATGTCCATAATTTCCTCGGTTCTATCCACGGCTTCAATATCCTCCATGGCTTTAGCAAAGGCTACAACTTCTACATCCTCTTCAAATCGCATCAGACTGACACCCGAGGTATTTCTTCCCATTTTGGAGATATCCATAACACGGATTCGAATCATGCTGCCAACAGAGCTAATAAGAAAGATTTCATCTTCTTCTTTCACTAGGGTAGAGGCCACGACATAGCCTGTCTTGTCTGTAATTTTATAGTTTATCATGCCCTTACCACTTCGCCCCTGGCTACGGTAATGATCAAGCTCTGTACGTTTTCCATAGCCTCTAGAGGTTATGGAAAGAATATCTCCCTGGTTTTCTTTGACCACATCGGCGGTGACCACTTCATCGCCTTCTTGGAGTTGAATGCTTCTTACGCCACGAGTATTGCGGTTGAGAACGCGCATTTCTGATGAGGGGAAGCGAATTGCCTTGCCCATTTTTGTAGCCACAAAAATATCCGCATCTTCATCGAGGATCCGTACATTGATTACTTCATCGCCTTCATCAAGGCGAACTACTTTAATGCCTCCTTGACGATTGCTCTCAATGTCTTTTAATAGCATTTTATTGATGACTCCTTGCTTTGTTGCAATGATAAGGCGCCTTTCATCCATAGTATTGATAGGGATAATACTGGTAACCATTTCACCCTCATCAAGCTGCAAAAGATTGATAATCGGTGTACCCCTACTTTGTCTGCTGGATTCTGGAATGCGATAGGCCTTAAGGCGATACAGTTTTCCAAAGTTCGTAAAGTATAAAAGGTCACTATGGGTGGAGGTTGTGAATATATCATAGATCACATCCTCATCCCGGGTCGTAAGCCCGATGATACCCTTTCCTCCCCTATTTTGCGACTGGTATACGTCTTGAGCCACTCGCTTAACATAGCCTCTTTGGGTGAGGGTAATGACCATTTCTCTTTCTTCTATAAGGTCTTCATCTTCTAATTCTTCATAACTATGTTCGATGTCGGTTCTTCGCTCATCGCCATATTTTTCTTTAATTTCTCTAAGGTTGTCTTTGATGATGTCCATCAGAAGATTTTCATCCCCTAGGATCTCAAGGTAATAGGCAATGTCCTTTTGCAGGCCCAGAAGTTCCTGATCAATCTTTTCGTACTCAAGACCCTGAAGGCGTCTAAGCTGCATGCTAAGAATACTATTGGCTTGGATTTCAGTGAAATCAAAGGTTTCCATTAATTTTTCTCTAGCATCATCGTAGGCGGCTCGAATAATACGAATGATTTCATCAATATTCTCTAAAGCCTTAAGAAGACCCTCGAGGATATGAGCTCGATCCTTTGCTTTTCTCAGATCAAATTGAATCCTTCGGGTTTCCACATCCTTTTGATGGAGAATATATTGCTCGATCATACCCTTTAGAGTAAAAACCTTGGGCATGCCTTCCTGAAGAGCGATGAAAATCATACTGAAGGTGGACTCTAGGTTGGAGTTTTTATAAAGTTGGTTCAGTATAACATTGGCATTGGCATCTCTGCGGATTTCAAGAACGATACGAATTCCATGGCGATTGGATTCATCGCGCATTTCTGTGATGCCGTCGATCCTTTTTGTGCGTACTAGATCGGCAATGCCTTCAAGAAGTTTTGTTTTGTTTACCATATAGGGAATTTCTGTCACAACAATGCGAAAACGCCCCTTGCCATGATCTTCTATGAAGGCCTTGGAACGAATTCGTACCCGGCCGTGGCCCGTGCGATAAGCTCGGCGCATTGACTCTCGACCTAAAATAGTGGCCCCGGTGGGAAAGTCCGGACCGGTAATAATCTCCATAAGATCTTCTGTAACACAATCAGGATTGTCGATGGTATAAATGGTACCATCAATAACCTCCCTTAGATTATGGGGAGGAATGCTGGTAGTCATTCCTACGGCAATACCCGTAGAACCATTGACCAGCAGGTTGGGAAAGCGGCTGGGAAGAACCCAGGGCTGCATCAAACTTTCATCATAGTTGGGGTAAAAATCTACGGTTTCCTTGTCAAGATCTCGAAGGAGTTCATCGGCAATAGGAGACAGTCTTGCTTCGGTATAACGCATAGCCGCTGCACCATCTCCATCGATAGAACCAAAGTTTCCTTGACCCTCCACCAACATATAACGGGTAGAAAATTCCTGGGCCAATCGCACCATGGCGTTGTAAATGGCCGAATCACCATGGGGGTGATACTTACCAATAACATCACCGACAATTCTAGCGGATTTTTTAAAGGTTTTATCATGGGTATACTTTTGCTCAAACATCGAATATAGGATGCGTCTATGAACAGGCTTTAGACCATCTCTGACGTCGGGTAAAGCTCGGGAGACAATAACACTCATGGAATAATCTATATAAGATTTTTCCATCTCCCTACTAATATCTCTTTCAACAATTTGTTCTTTCACATTTTCTCCTACACATCAAGATTGGTTACACGAACGCCATGCTCTTGAATAAACTGGCGACGGGGTTCGACCTGATCTCCCATAAGGGTAGTAAAAACTTGGTCGGCTTCAATGGCGTCATCGATGTTTACACGGATAAGAATCCGATGCTCGGGATCCATTGTGGTGACCCATAGCTGCTCAGCGTTCATCTCTCCAAGACCCTTATAGCGTTGAACATGACTGCTTCTTCCCATTTTTTCCAGAAGCACCTGTAGTTCTTCATCATTATAAGCATATTCGATTTTCTTCCCACTTTTTACCGAGTAGAGAGGGGGTTGGGCTAGGTAAATATGTCCATTCTCTATAAGGGGTGTGAGGTAGCGGTAGAAAAAGGTTAAAAGCAAGGTGCGAATATGGGCTCCATCTACGTCGGCGTCGGTCATAATAATAATCTTATGGTAACGGAGCTTATCTAGCTCAAACTCATCGCCGATGCCCACACCAAAGGCAGTAACCATATCTCTAATTTCTCTGGAGTTCAATGCTCGAGAAAAATTGGCTTTTTCTACATTCAGAATCTTTCCTCTAAGAGGAAGAATGGCCTGATAACGTCTTTCTCGGCCAAGTTTTGCCGTTCCACCGGCAGAATCCCCTTCCACGAGATAAATTTCGCTTAGGGTTGGGTCCTTTTCTTGACAATCAGAAAGTTTTCCCGGAAGAGAAAAACCATCGAGAAGTCCTTTTCTACGTGTTAGATCTCTTACTTTTCTTGCAGCAATTCTTGCCTTTGAAGAACGAATACATTTTTCCATAATAATCTTGGCTTCTTGCGGTTCTTCCATAAGAAAGTTCGACAAAATCTCACTACAAATCGATTCGGTAATCCCACGAATTTCACTATTACCAAGTTTTGTCTTGGTTTGCCCTTCAAATTGGGGTTGACTCACTTTAACCGAAAGAATTGCCGTAAGGCCTTCTCTAACGTCTTCCCCTACAAGGTTTTCTTCATTGTCTTTTATAAAATTATTTTTTCTTCCATATTCATTTATCACTCGGGTAAGAGCCGCACGTAGGCCCGAAAGATGGGTTCCACCCTCCTGGGTATTGATATTGTTAGCAAAGGTGTGGATGTTTTCGGTGTAGCTATCGCTGTACTGCATGGCTAGCTCTACTACGGAGCCATCTTTTATCTGCTCTCCATAGAGTATTTTTTTATGCAGAGCTGTCTTATTGCGATTTATATAACTTACAAACTCAGCAATACCACCCTCATAGTGAAATTTAATTTCTTTTTCTTCGATTTCATCAATAAAATCAATGCGAATTCCTTTGTTTAAGAAGGCCATCTCGCGAAATCTATTTTCCAGTATCTTATGATCATACTCAATTTCTTCAAATATCTCTTCATCGGGCCAGAAAATGGTCCGGTTTCCCTGTTCTGTCGTATCCCCGATGATTTCTAGAGGCCTTATAATTTTTCCTCGAGAAAACTCCGTTCGGTGGATTTTGTTATTTCTATAGACCTCCACTATCATTTGTTTACTTAGGGCATTGACAACCGAAGCCCCTACTCCGTGGAGTCCCCCGGAAACTTTATATTCTTCATTATTAAATTTTCCACCGGCATGAAGCACGGTATGAATAACCTCAACGGCAGAAATATGAAGTTTCGGATGAAGGTCCGTAGGCATTCCCCGGCCATTATCCTTTACCTCTACACTGTGGTCCTTGTGGATTATGATCGATATTTTATCGGCGAAACCATTGATGGCCTCATCAATGCTATTATCCACAATCTCATAAATTAGATGGTGAAGACCTCGCTGACTTGTACTGCCTATATACATTCCTGGTCTAGTTCTAACGGGTTCTAGACCTTCGAGAACTTGTATTTTATCTGCTGAATAATTATCAAACATATTTTTTTCCCTCTAAAATGGTGGTTTTATTAAAGTGCTTAAGATGAGATACATCCAAGCCATCAAGATCGGTAGTGGTAAGGATTACCTGATGGTCCTGGAGAAGTTCTAATAGCTGATGGCGTCTAAAGCGGTCCAGTTCACTAAAAACATCATCCAGTAAAACAAGGGGCTTCTTATCAAGTTGCTCACTAATAAAGGGTAAAAGCCCAAAAAAAATACTCAGCGAAGCAATACGTGCCTGGCCTTGGCTTGCAAAGCGCCGAGCATCCTTCTTATCAATTTCTATGTACATATCGTCACCCTGGGGACCAAAACTTGTATAACCCAGGGCAAGATCTTTTTTTCTGTCTTCCCTATAGCGTCCACGAGGATCCTCTACGCCGGCAAAGGAACTCTTATAACTAAGATTGAGCACTTCTTTGCCCCCAGAAATAAAATCATGAACCCTGCTACTTTTCTCATTTAGGGCTTCTACAAATAGCCCTCGGGTCTCGTAGAGCTTTTTTCCATACAAGGCCAGCTTTTCTTCATAGACATCCATTTGAAGAGGGTCATAATTTTCTTTTAAGAGAATGTTGCGTGAGCGAAGGAGCCTCTGGTACTGGACCAAGCTATAAAAATAACTGGGACTTACAAGGGAAATTTCCCTGTCAAAAAAATTTCTCCGATGACTGGGTCCTTCCCTTAGCATTCTTAGATGCTCCGGTGAAAAAAGAACCATAGGAAAGCGCCCAAAGAGTTCACTTCGGCGCTCAATTTGAATATTATTAACATGAATCAATGGTTTATTATCTTTATGGGTATAAATAAATTTAGATTTATCTTCCCCTTGGGAAAATTCAAGTTCCAATCGAAAAGGTAACTTTCTATTAAAAAAAGCCTCCTTTGAACTCCGTGCACGAAAGGCCTTGCCCGTACAGGCAAGGTAGATTGCTTCTAAGAGATTTGTTTTTCCCTGGGCATTGTCCCCCAGGATAAATTCCAAATCCGAGGAAAAAAAGAACTCCTCATCAGCATAATTTCGATAGTTTATTAATCGTGCATAGTTTATTCTCATAGGTTCTCCCATATGTATTTTAGCATATATTTGGAGTTTTTTCAAATTATCGTAGGGGGATACTTAATATAAAAAAAAGGCTCTAAATCGCCTAATTTGATTGTTTAATTTGCTCTATGTTATACTTGAGCCAATATGAAAGGAGATAGAATAATGAATTATATCAAAAAAGTGAATAAAAATATTGATTTTAAACTTTTTATGCTCTTTATCCTAAGCCTACCGGTTTATAAGCTTTTAAACAGACCCTTTGGTAAAATCCACTCTCTCTTTTCATTTATTGATAAATGGATCCCCTTGGTACCAGCTTTTATATTAGTCTATCATAGTTGGATGCCTTTTCTTCTTACAAACCTATTCTTTTTTTCTCGAAGGGATCGAAAAAACTTTCGGTTAACCCTATCCCATCTTTTTCTAAGTCAATGGGCTGTCTATATAACCTTTTTACTTTTTAAAACAAAAGTCCCCCGCCTAGCACCCAGTGGGAACACTGTTTTTGAAAATTTGATTAAATTTACCTACAAAATCGATAAACCCTATGCTGCCTTTCCTTCCATCCACGCGATGACTACCTTTATCCTTATTTTTTCTATCTTTCGCTCGAATTGGAAGTTAGAATACAAAGCCTTCTCTGTTTTTTTTAGCCTACTTATTCTTGCATCCATTCTTCTTGTAAAACAACATGTATTTCTAGATCTTTTAGC
>JAAYGQ010000117.1 GCA_012727635.1 Tissierellia bacterium
ATGCACATCTATACTATATTTACACCAATCCTCGTGAATTATTAACAATGGATCCTGGACAGACAATATTTGCTGTGTATGAGTTTGCCAAGGAATACCTAAAAGCTGGCTATACGACAATAAGAGATTGTGGGAGCCCGCACAATAGTGCTGTGGCAGTAAGAGATGCAATTAAAGCTGAAATCATAGATGGCCCTAGGATAATTACGTCTGGACTAATAATTACTCCTACAGAAACTGGTAATAAAAGCTATGAGAATCTTTACCATGAGGCCGATGGTGCAGAGGAAATAAGAAAAGCTGTCAGACATGAGTTGAAACTGGAAAATGATTTTATTAAACTAATGGTAACAGGTGCTTTTTTAAATGAAAGAGGAGAACCAGGATTACAAATAATGACATTTGAGGAGTTAAAGGTTGCAGTAGAAAGCGCACGTATTAAAGAAACCTATGTGTGTGCTCATTGCCATAGTGCTGAAGGAATAAAAAGTGCAATAAGAGCGGGTGCTCGTACAATTGAACATGCTGTATTTATTGATGAAGAAGCAATAGAGATGCTAAAGAACTCCACTGAAACCTATATTGTAGCTACCGGTGCCATTACCTTAGATTGTTTAAAAGAAGATAATACCACTATATCAGCAAATGCATTAGAAAAATCCAAGCTATATGAGCAAAAAGAAAAAGAATGTATTCATAATGCCTACAAAGCAGGCTTGAAAATTGGGTTTGGTTCTGATTTAAATTTAGTTTCATTTAAAGAAACCCCTGGATATGAATTTATAGCGAGAAAAGATTATTATGGCTTCGAAGATAAAGATATATTATTACAAGCTACTAAATATAGTGCGGAAATTGCAGGCTTGGATCATATAACAGGGACTGTAAAAGTCGGAAAATATGCAGATTTAATTGTAGTTGACGGGAATCCAGATGAGGATATATATACTATGAAGAAACCCATATTGAATGTTTTTAAAGAAGGAAAGCAAATTATCTAATTGCTTTGGAAAATTAAAACCAATTAAGTGAAATCTAGTAGAACTTTTTGCATTGACAAGGGTAGGAAGAGTTGAAGCTGTAAAAGGTGGGTCTGTGGCAATGGTCTTGGATTTTAGGAATTTAATAATTAGCAAAACCTAGTTTAGATTAGGCTGATTGAGAAAATTCGGAGCCAAAAAGCTATTGTTTAGACAAATCGGCTTCATAAACAAGCTGATGCCTTCTATTAAAAATGGGCTGGTCTCCTATTTGATTAGCTCATTTTTTTATATTTGAAAGTATCACTATATTAGGGTTTAAATGTTCAATAATTACTAAGAATGAGAATAAAATAGACAAAATACAAAGAGGTGGCTCTATGAAATTAGAAATAGGTAAATTTATTGTAAAAGATGTTAAATTTGGAGAGAAGACATTTTATGAGAATGGAATTCTTACGATTAATAAAGAAGAAGCCATAAAGTTTATCAAAGAGGACGAACATATTATCGATGTTGATCTAGTGATAGCAAAGCCTGGAGAAAACACAAGGATCGTACCCGTCAAGGAGGCGGTGGAACCCAGAATAAGACCCGATGGAAGAGCAGTGTTTCCTGGAGTAACCGGGGAACTTTCCATGGCAGGAGAAGGCAGACTTCATGCCCTCAAAGGAATCAGCGTACTGGGTGTAGGCATGCACTGGGGTAGTTTTGGAGACGGACTTATCGATATGGCTGGTAAAGGAGCCAAGTATACCCTTTATTCACAACTGATTAATGTATGCATTGTGGCGGATACCGATGAGTTAGAGGAAAGATACGAGCAGCAAAAAAAGAACACTGCAATTAGAATGGCTTCCCATAGATTTGCAGAATACCTTGGTCAAACAGTTAAAGAGCTAGAACCAGAAGAGATGGAAACTTTTAAGCTTGACCCCATTACAAAAAGAAGTGAAGAAGTAAACAAACTTCCTTCGGTGGTCCTTGTCATGCAACCCCAGTCCCAGATGGAAGAGCTTGGATACAATGACTGCATTTATGGTTGGGATATGAATAAATACCTTCCTAGTTTTATGAATCCCAATGAAGTATTAGATGGGGCAATGATCTCTGGGAGTTTTATGCCAGCATCATCGAAATGGTCAACCTATGATTTTCAAAACTTTCCTACAATCAGAGAGCTCTATAAGGAGCATGGAAATTCATTAAATTTCTTAGGAGTTATTATGTCAAATTTAAATGTAACTCTTGAGCAAAAAACAAGATCATCGATATTTGTAGCACAGATGGCTAAATCTCTGGGAGCAGATGGGGCCATTGTTACGGAGGAAGGCTATGGAAATCCCGATACCGACTATATCCTTTGCCTAGCTGCACTAGAGGATGTGGGAGTAAAGACCGTTGGAATAAGTAACGAATGCACAGGTAGAGACGGCGCTTCTCAGCCCCTGGTTACACTGGACATTAAAGCAAATGCACTGGTTTCAACGGGAAATGTTTCGGAGATTATAAAATTACCGCCTGCCGATAAAGTAATTGGCGAATTAGAGGCACTGGCAAGAGATGGACTTTCAGGTGGCTGGCCCTATGATGAGATTTTGGGCTCTTCTGTAAAAGAAGACGGTTCCATCATTATGGAAAACAATGCTATGTTCTGTGGTGATATGATCGCAGGATGGTCCACTAAGACAATGAAAGAATTTTAGTGGGGTGAAAGAATGAAAAATGCAATTCATTATATAAATCAGTTTTTTGCAGGAATCGGTGGAGAGGAAATGGCTTCCTACGAACCCGAGATAAGAGAAGGTCTACTAGGACCCTCCCTTGCTTTAAATGCTCTACTCGATGCAGAAGTTACCCACACTATTATTTGTGGAGATAACTTTATGGGCTCAAATACAGAGGAGGCGGTAGATAAGATACTTGAGTTTTTAGAAGATAAGGACTTTGATATTTTAATTGCCGGCCCAGCCTTTCAAGCAGGAAGATATGGATTTGCCTGTGGGACTATTGCCAAGGCAGTAAAAGAAAAGTTCGGAGTTCCAGCCCTTACATCGATGAATGAAGAAAATCCTGGGGCGGAAATGTTTAAAAAAGACGTAATTATCTTTAAGGGTGGCAAATCCGCTGCCAAACTCAGAAGTGATGTTAAGGTAATGGCAGATTATGCAAATAAACTTCTAAAAGGAGAAAAAACCCTGTCAGCCCAAGAAGAAGGTTTCTTTGAAAGAGGAATCAGAGCCCAAGTTTGGCTTGAAAGCGGAGAAACGGCGGCCCAGAGAGGGGTTTCTATGCTAATTAAAAAGTTAGCAGGAGAAGAATTTACCTCGGAACTTCCCATACCCAAACAAGATCTAGTAGCAATTGCCCCGCCAATAAAAGATTTGTCAAAAGCAAAAATTGCCCTTGCCACAACCGGGGGCATTGTACCAATAGATAATCCCGATAGAATTCAATCAGCCTCTGCCACAAGATGGGGCAGATATGACATCTCCAAGATGGATCGATTGGAGGCTGGCATCTTTAAAACTATTCATGCGGGATTTGATCCTGGGGCGGCCGACGCCGATCCAAATGTTGTAATGCCCCTAGATGTTATGAAGCAGTACCTAAAAGAAGGCAAAATTGGAGCTCTTCATGACTATTTTTATAGCACGGTAGGCACTGGAACCACCCAAGCAGAAGCGGCGAGAATGGGAAAAGAAATTGTAAGCAAACTAAAAGAAGACAAGGTAGATGGTGTTATTTTAACAGCGACATGAGGCACTTGTACTCGTTGCGGTGCAACGATCGTAAAGGAAATTGAAAGAGCTGGTATTCCTGTTGTAGAAATGTGTAACCTAGTTCCTGTTGCCATGACTGTTGGAGCCAACAAGATAGTTCCCACTATTTCGATTCCTTATCCACTAGGAGATCCACAAACCTCTAAAGAAGTACAATGGAAACTTAGATATCATCGAGTTGGACTTGCACTGGATGCGCTAACTGCTGATATCACTGAACAGACAGTCTTTAAATAAACTAAGAGTATAGAGCTTTGAAGGGCCTGTAAGATAACCATGAGCAATATAGCCTTTATATTGTAGTCAGTATCCTTATTTAGTCCGGCTAGATACAAGCTATAATTAAGCTACTGACTATTTATATGGAGTCTGTAGGAAAGCTTAATGATTTGTAAAATTTCTATAGCCCACACCAACAAAAAAAGATTTTTATGCAACTCATGCAGAGGAATCAGTACTTGGAGCTGAATTCTTTCAAAGTCATACAGAAGCCTCTTAGCTTGAGCTAAGTCAGGATTTGGACAAAAAGTTTCTTATTAGGGATAGGCTTACTTCTTTGTTAGGATATTTAAAAAGACAGGAAATCTTTTGCTAAAATCCTCTTTTTAATGTAGAATAAAAATACTTAGTGAAAGGAGTCAAAATGGGAAAGTATTTTGGAACCGATGGGGTTCGTGGCATAGCCAATAAAGAGCTGACAAATGAACTGGCTTATAAACTTGGTCGCTATGGCGCCTATGTAATTACAAAGCATTCTCCTCGGGAAAAGGCAAGACTTATCCTGGGAAAAGATACAAGGGTCTCCTCCTATATGCTGGAATCTGCCCTCATAGCAGGCATTCTCAGTGTAGGGTGCGATGTGATCCAGGTTGGGGTTATCCCCACTCCGGGCATTGCCCATCTTGTAAAAGTAGAGGATTTTGATGGAGGGATCATGGTGAGTGCCTCCCATAATTCCTATGAATACAATGGGATAAAATTCTTTAATGAAGAAGGCTTGAAACTCACCGATGAAATTGAAGAAGAAATAGAAAGTTATATAACTGGTGAGAGGACCATAGAAGAAGAATTTATTGGCAATGACATTGGTCGCCTGGAAATACGAAAAGAGCTGAGGGCAAAATACCTTGCCCATGCTGAAGAGCTTTGTCATGAAGATCTAGGCTACCTACGCATTCTTCTAGATACAGCCCATGGTGCCACCCACAAACTTGCGCCTTTAGCCTTTAAAGCCAAGGGAGCCAAGGTCGATGTACTTTTTGATGCACCAAACGGAGTCAACATCAATGAGATGTGCGGCTCTACCCATCTTAGTAATCTAAGCCAAAGGGTGGTAAAGGGAGGCTATGATCTGGGCTTTGCCTTTGATGGCGATGGAGACCGGGTGCTGGCCATCGATAACCTTGGCAGGGAAGTGGATGGGGACGCCATTATGGCTATTTGCGCCCTGGATCTTTTAGAGCGGGGAGAACTCATAAATCGAGGCATAGTGGCCACAGTTATGAGTAATCTAGGCTTTTTAAATTATATGAAAGACAAGGGTATTGATGTGGTTATTGCCCCGGTAGGGGACCGCTACGTCCTTGAAAAAATGCTAGAAGGGGGACAAATCCTTGGAGGAGAACAATCGGGCCATGTGATTTTGCTTCATAAAAATACCACAGGAGACGGGATACAAACCGGTCTACTTCTTGCCTCTGCCCTAGTAAAAAGTGGTAAGAGCCTATCCACCTGGCGGGATGAAATTCCAAAACTACCCCAGTACTTAACCAATGCCAAGGTTAGCCGGGAAAAACAAAGACTTTATACCCAGCTCCCCAGGGCTCTAGAAAAAATAGAAGAAATAGAAAAGATACTTGGTGATAGGGGCCGAGTCCTTATTCGAGCTTCAGGTACAGAACCTCTTATTCGAGTGATGCTAGAGGGCCCTGATGAGAGTATGATCAAAACCTTAGCCGAAGAACTAAGACAAATCTATCTTGATGAGTTAGCCTAGCTGAAGGGCTACACTTTAAATTCTTAAGAGGGATCCGCTGAATAAAGATCTTCCAAATAAATAAACTCCCGATTGGGAGTTTATTTGATTTTGTCTAGTATGTCCATAATATCTTGAACGGTTTTTACATTCATAATATTGTCGTCGGGTATGAGTATATCCAGTTCGCTTTCAATGTTGAGTATCATCTCAGCAGCGTCTATGGAATCTGCATGAAGATCTTCGATAAGTCGAGTTTCTTTTGTTATAGAAGCCTCATCGACGTCCATTTGC
>JAAYGQ010000118.1 GCA_012727635.1 Tissierellia bacterium
ATTTGCCTATCTTGATAATTCTGGAGATTTACAAGGAATTTATGAATACAATCTTTCACTTTATAAAACTCCGGAACTTATTGAGAAAGTCCACCAGTATCTTTTGGATAGCTTAGATTACGCTGTAAAGCACCCCGATGTGACGCTCCGAGAGTTGATGGAAAGATTTTAATTTTATCTTTGAAATATGAACCCGACGACTCTCGTCGGGTTTGTTTTTGTTACAGCCCCTCTTAATATGATGAACTATTGTTAAAGATATAGTATAATGGCGGTGGAGGTGGCCATGCACAATAAAAAACTTTATGAATATGGTCCTTTGCTAGTTCTTGGCGCAGTTCTCTTTTTCTTTGCTAATAATATAGGCTATGTAAAAGAAATATTTCGGGTTACCCAGCCGGTTTTATGGGGCATTGCCATCAGCTATGTTATGAATCCAATATGTAAATATTTTATGGAAAAAACCAAGCTTCCTTGGTCTTTAAATATATTATTAGGCTATATTTTGCTTATTCTTGTTCTTTCCGCCTTTATCTGGGGCTTAGCACCCATTATTGGACAAAATATCGCCGACCTTCTTAACAGCATACCGGTGTTAATCAAGACCATACAGCGGACCATTATTGATATTGAAAAGAATCTGTCCCAGGGCCCCTTGGCCCCCCTAATGGATCAGTTTGATTTAAAAAATCTTATAAATACTGTTTTAGGTAAAGTAGGAGTTCTAGTAAACAACCTTTCCAATTTACTGGTGGTATTTATAAAAGGCTTTAGCCAGTTTATCCTAGGCCTTATTATTTCGATTTATATGCTTCTTAATAAAGATCCCATCAAAGAAAAGGTTTTTCGCTATATGCGAGTGCGACTAAGCCCTGAAAAAGAAAGGGCCCTTGGCGATTTTATGCGTAAAGCCGATAAAACTTTCGGCGGGTTTCTTGCAGGTAAACTACTGGATTCCATGATAATAGCCATGATAAGTTTTGTGGGATTTATGATTCTAGATGCACCCTTTCCGCTGCTTCTTGCGATTATTATTGGTATTACAAATATGATTCCCTACTTTGGCCCTTTGATTGGTGGGGTCCCTGTAGTTTTCCTAATACTCTTCATTGATCCCAAAAAAGCGGCTCTTGTTGCTATTTTCATCATTGCTCTCCAGCAGCTCGATGGTTACTATATTGGCCCGAAGATTCTAGGCGAGACCATTGGCGTATCCCCTTTTTGGGTCATTCTAGGGGTTACTATAGGTGGTGGGCTCTATGGAATCGTTGGGATGATCCTTGGAGTTCCAACTTTGGCACTGATAAATAGCGAGTTTGATGATTATCTTCTAAGAAAAGAAAAACTCCTTTATAAAGAAGTGAAAGAGTCTGATTAAGACTCTTTTTTGTTGACTCAATAAATTAAAATTAATAGTCAGAAAATAATTAAATAGTTATTGTTTTTTTAACAAATTACTGTTATACTAAGGAACATATAAAAAGAGGACAATGTCCTAGAAAGGAAGGAACAATGAATCGAGAAAGAGAAACTTGGGGATCAAGAATAGGATTTGTTTTAGCGGCAGCCGGAAGCGCTGTTGGTCTTGGCAATATCTGGAGGTTCCCTTATATTACAGGCGAAAATGGCGGAGGAGCATTTCTTCTTATTTACATTTTCTTTACATTCGTCGTAGGCGTCAGCATTATGACGGCAGAATTTATTCTCGGCCGCAACTCTAAACTCTCTTCGGTGGGTGCTTTTAAGTCAAAAAACCGTAGTTGGACCTTTGTTGGAGCTCTTAGCGTACTGGCGCCCTTTTTAATCATGGGCTACTATCCGGTAATCGGAGGCTGGTCACTGGCCTATACGGTGAAATCCCTCACAGGCCTTTTGGCTTCTCCAGATATTGAAGGAACCTTTGTCAACCTAATCACCGGAACCTGGGAGCCACTAATTTGGATGCTTATTTACCTATCTTTTAATGTTTTTATTATTCTTAGAGGTGTAACCAAAGGAATTGAGAAGGCTTCCGTAATTCTTATGCCGACACTTTTTGTACTTTTACTCATTATTATTGTTAAAGGTCTTACACTTCCCGGCGCTTCGGAAGGTCTCAAATTTTTATTAAAACCCGACTTTTCACAGGTTAGGCCAAGTTCATTTCTTGTTGCACTGGGTCAAGCCTTCTTCTCCCTTAGCTTAGCAATGGGGGTTATGACAACCTATGCCTCCTATCTTGGAAAAGAAGAATCCCTGCCCCAGAACGCCCTTATCATTTCCACCATGGACTTTACCGTTGCCCTTATGGCAGGCCTTGCCCTTTTCCCAGCACTTTTTGCCTTTGGCATGGAACCATCCCAGGGACCTGGACTGGTCTTTATGGTAGTACCTAAGATATTTGCAGCAATGGGTGGTGTAGGGCCAATATTTAGCTTCATATTCTTTGCAGCCCTTATGGTTGCGGCGCTTACTAGCAGTATGTCTCTTCTAGAGGTTGTTGTTAGCTATCTAATGGATGAAAGAGGAATGGAACGTAGAAAAGCCACTCTTTTATCTGCCGGTGCCATGTCGGTGGTTTGTATCTTTGCCTCGTTAAGTCAAGGGCCTATGGCAAACTTTACAATTTTTGGTGTAGGAACCTTAGATTTTCTAGACCTGGTAACCGATAAGATATTCCTTGCCGTTGGAGGGCTCTTTATCAGTATCTTTGTTGGGTGGAAGCTTGATAAAGAAATGCTATTTAATGAGTTTACCAACCATGGTAAGAGTGCTGTCGGAATCTTTCCCCTTTGGTATAACCTGATAAAATATGTAATCCCAGTTATGGTTACCGCCGTTGCTGTTTCTGGTATCTTATCTATTAAACAAACAGGCGTTATGTTAACAGGGGTTGCGATTATTGCACTTCTAGCGATTTTCTCAAAGAAACTTTAAATTACAAATTACTAAAAGCACTACTAATGTGTGTTCATAAATTAGAAGTTTGTCTAGACAATAAGTTGAATGTACTGTTCCTGAATTAAATCCAGGGCAAGGCATTCAACTTTTCTTTTATTCTATCTTTGCTATAATGGTCTATAGGCTATTAATTAAAAAAAAACACCCCAAAAGCTCTTGTTATGCTCTAGGGGTGCTTATTATTTATAATTATTTTGTTTGAACAGGATCAGTTTTCTCTTCCCCCAGGAAAAACTAGATCTTCCCTATAGTTAAGGCAACTTTGGATAAGAAGCTCCAGGGCCTTAACGATGTCTTCAAGGGACATTGAGGGAAGATTCTTATCTAGAACCTGCTCCGGTAGATAGGGAAGGTGAACAAAGCCACCCCGAACTTGGGGGGTCTTGCTTATCTCCTGTAAGAGTCCATACATCAGATAATTGCATACAAAGGTTCCGGCAGTGTTTGATATAGAAGAAGGAATTCCATTGTTCCTTAGGGTTTTTACCATGGCTTTAATGGGTAATGAAGAAAAGTAAGCTGCCGGGCCCTCGGGGGCAATGGCTTCATCCAGGGGGGTCTGTCCTTTATTATCGGCTATAGGAGCATCAAGAATGTTAATGGCTATCCTTTCTGGTGTAATACCGGCGCGTCCCCCGGCCTGACCTAGGCAGATTACCACCTCGGGACAAAAATCTTGAATTTCTTTTTTTAGAATCTCAAGAGAGTCACCGAATACCGTAGGTAAGACAAGTTTTTTTAGCTCGACATTTTCTATGGGTATAACTTTTTTAAGGGCCATAGCGGCAGGATTAACCGACTCGCCGCCGAAGGCATCAAAGGCTGTCATTAGGATTTTCATAAAAGCTCCTTTCTTATCTATTCTATAGCTTTTTATTAAAAATGCATCCCATTTCATTTGAAATTCATAATAAAAATATTTTTTGAGAGGAAAGCAGTATGGTACAAATTATCACAGATTCATCTTCCGAATTTCTGGAACAGGATTATATAGACTTAGAGGTGATTCCTCTTCATCTTGTGATTAGCGAGGGTGAAAAGGAGTATCAAGATGGAAAGGATATCTCTGGGAAAGAGCTTTTCAAGGCGATTAAAGAGGGAAGAGAGTTTAAATCAGCCCAGGTTCCCTACATTGATTATCTTCTTCTTTTTGAAGAGCTGGCTTCCCAGGGGCAAGCCTTCATTTACTTATCGATATCTTCAGGTATATCGGGAAGCTTTTCCACTGCCAGTCTGGCTGTGGAAGAACTCAGGGGGGCATATCCTCAGCTTGACATGGCTGTAGTGGATTCCAGGGCAGCTTCCGTAGGCCAGGGGCTTATGGCCACAAAACTTGCAAAGGCGGCAAAACAAGGCAAAAGCTTTGATGATTTGATGGAGCTAGCGAGTTTTTTACAAAAACACATACGCCACGGTCTGATTGTTTCGGACTTGGATTATCTTTCCAAGGGAGGTAGGCTCAAGAAAAGCGAAGTTATCCTGGGTAGTCTAATGGGGATACAGCCACTGATTACCTTTGATCCTCAGGGAAATCTTGTTGCTAAAGATAAAACCCGCGGAAGAAAAAAGGCCTATCGTATCCTCTTAAATCAAGCCCTAGAAGAAAGTGAAGGCCCCTACGAACTGGCAATTGTATATAATGAAAAAAAGAGCTTAGAGCAATTTCTTCAGTCAGTGGATGAATTGATTCCCAGTGCCAAGAAGCATATTCGCTTTCTTGGCTGTGCCATCGGAGTGCATACAGGCCCTGACACCTTAGGTTTTGCCTATTTGACAAAGGAAGTCCCCCAGCACCTTATTTCATAAGGTCCTTGGGTGGGAAAGTTTCTTCCATATCTGTTAAAGCAAATATATCCTCTCCGGGGCCGAGAATATGTTGTACCCATTCCTCTTTGATCTGCCAGAGATTCGCCTGTACCACAAAGGGATTCCACTGATCGATTTCGAAAATCCTTTCCCAGCTATGGGTAATCTTATTTTCTAGGTGGGCATAGATGGATTTGTTTCGATCAAGAAGTAGTTCGTAGGAATTGCTTACCCCATAACCCATAAGTTCCTTTTGATAGGCCAGCTTATCTTCCTTATCCAGGGGAATGTAAAGATTATTAAGGACAAAATCCCATTTACCGCCATCGAAGTATATAATCTCATCCCTGGGCACTTTAAGGGCATAGACCAGCTCCTTTTCTATTGGATGCAAACAATTTTCTTTACTTACCGAACACCAGATGGGGTATTCAACTCCCTGGGGCTTGGCAATGCGCTTATTGGCCATTTTAGTGAAGATGGAATATTTTTCTAAAAAAAACGGAGCAATATCCCGCATATGGAGCCGGATATAAATTTCTTTATTGGTAATTTGCCCCTTCTGCCTTAGTTCATAAATAGAGTTCTCATGTTGTCTTGTATATAAGTTTATATAATCCATGCTTTGCTCCTTTTTGAAATAGTATTAAACCTTTACCCCAAAAAGTTCTAGGGCTTACAGAAATCAGAGGCAAAAAGCCAAATATAATTTTGTTATCGTTATTACTTATAGCCCGCAAAATATGGTATACTTAATACAAACAAACGTTCGCAGGAGGTGTCCTATGGAGTTTAAAGTTCATGCCCCCTTTGAGCCCACTGGTGATCAGCCCACTGCCATTGAAGGGCTCATTAAAAGTATAAAAGAAGGCAATAAATATCAGACGCTACTGGGTGTCACAGGCTCGGGAAAAACCTATACTATGGCTAAACTTGTCGAGGGCCTACAAAGACCCACTCTCGTTCTTGCCCATAATAAAACCCTAGCTGCTCAATTGGCTGCAGAATTTAAAGAATTTTTTCCTGATAATGCCGTGGAATTTTTTGTCAGTTACTATGATTATTATCAGCCCGAAGCCTATGTGCCGGGCCTTGATTTATATATTGAAAAAGACAGCAGTATCAACGATGAAATTGATAAACTACGCCACTCGGCCACAGCGTCCCTTCAAGAAAGACGGGACGTAATTATTGTAGCCAGTGTTTCTTGTATCTATGGTTTGGGAAGCCCCGTGGATTATCAAAATCTAGTTCTCTCCCTTCGTCCAGGAATGATCAAAAGTCGCGATGAAATTATCACTCGCCTTGTAGATATTCAGTATAAGCGCAATGATTATGACTTTAAGCGAGGAACCTTTAGAGTTCGGGGAGATATCATTGAAATTATCCCCGCTGCCAAGGAAGAGCATGCCTACCGCATCGAACTCTTTGGCGATGAGATTGAAACGATATCCGAAATTCAAGTTCTTACGGGGGAGTGGGTGGGCAACAGAGACCATATAGCGATTTTCCCTGCCAGTCACTTTGTCACCGATAAAGAAAATATTGAAAAAAGCCTAGTGTATATTGAAGAAGAACTAGAGGAGAGAATCGCCTATTTTAGAGAGCACGGAAAGCTCCTAGAAGCCCAGCGCATCGAGGAACGTACCCGTTACGATATGGAAATGCTCCGGGAGATGGGTTTTTGTTCTGGAATTGAAAACTATTCCAGGATTCTTTTAAATAGGCCACCGGGAAGTAGGCCTTTTACCCTGATTGATTATTTTCCCGATGATTTTTTAATGCTTATTGATGAGTCCCATGTTGCCTTACCCCAGGTGCGAGGCATGTCTGGGGGCGATCGCTCGAGAAAACAGAATTTGGTAGACTTTGGATTTCGTCTTCCTTCGGCTTTGGATAACCGGCCCCTTAATTTTGAAGAGTTTCTTAGCGTCATTGGACAAACGGTTTTTGTGTCTGCCACCCCAGGCCCCTTTGAAAAAGAACATTCCCAACTTCAGGTGGAACAAATTATACGGCCCACAGGACTTTTAGACCCTGTAGTGGAAGTTCGACCTTCTCGAGGTCAAATGGATGATCTTTACAGTCTTATTATGGAGCGGGCTAAAAAAAATGAGAGAGTCCTTGTAACCACCCTTACTAAGCGCATGTCCGAGGATCTTACCGACTATCTTAAAAGCCTTGGTGTCAAGGTTACCTATATGCACTCGGATATCGATACCTTGGAACGTATGAAGATTATTCGAGATCTTCGTCTGGGTGAGGTCGATGTGCTTATAGGTATCAATCTTCTTAGGGAGGGACTGGACCTTCCCGAGGTTTCCTTGGTGGCCATATTAGATGCCGATAAAGAGGGTTTTCTTCGAAGCGAGACGGCTTTGGTTCAAACCATTGGCCGATCGGCGCGCCATAGTGAGGGAAGAGTAATCCTTTACGCCGATGTGATTACCGGTAGCATGGAAAGAGCCATGGCAGAAACCACGCGGCGCAGAGAGATCCAGATGGAGTATAATGAAAAGCATGGGATTATCCCCACTACCATAATTAAAGCTGTGAGGGATGTTTTGGCAGCTACAAAAAAAGAAAGTGCCCCTTCTTCCTTTAAGGCACAGATGAAGACATTAAATAAAAACGAAAGAATGGCTGAACTTGAGCTGGCGATGTTTAAAGCCGCCAAGGATTTGGATTACGAGAGAGCCATTGAATATAGAGAGGCAATTGAGGAGCTAAAACGAAAAAAATGAAAGATGAAATTTTTGTAAAAGGTGCAAAAGAGCACAATTTAAAAAATATAGATGTTCATATTCCTCGCAATGAACTGGTGGTGATAACGGGTCTATCGGGTTCGGGAAAAAGTTCCCTAGCTTTTGATACCATCTATGCCGAGGGACAGCGCCGCTATGTCGAGAGCTTGTCGGCCTATGCAAGGCAGTTTTTGGGTCAAATGGAAAAGCCCGATGTAGAGTTTATCGAGGGTTTGTCACCGGCCATTAGCATTGACCAAAAATCTACCAGCAGAAACCCCCGCTCTACAGTGGGGACCATAACCGAGATTTATGATTATCTGCGACTTCTCTATGCCAGGGTGGGTACCCCCCACTGTCCGGTTTGCCATAGAGAAATTTCGCCGGCCAGTCTTGATGAAGTGGTGGATAAGGTTATGGTTCTACCCCAGGGGAGCAGAATCTATGTCTTAGCACCGGTAGTTCGGGGCAAGAAGGGAACCCATGCTAAGATTTTCGAAGCCCTAAGAAAAGATGGGTTTGGAAGGGTTAAGGTCGATGGTGAGGTTCTGGACCTTCAGGAAGCCATAGTTTTAGAAAAAAACAAAAAGCACGATATTAGTGTTGTAGTTGACCGCCTTGTTATTAAAGATGACATTGCCGGTCGTTTGGCAGATTCTATTGAAACAGCCCTGGGCCTTGAAGAAAACATGGTAATCATCGAGCTTTTGGGTGAAGGCGAACGAATCTTTAACATGAATTTCAGCTGTCCTGAGCATGGACAGGGGATCAACGAAATGGAACCCCGAAGTTTTTCTTTTAACGCACCCTTTGGTGCCTGTGAGAAATGTAAGGGCCTTGGATTTTTACATGAGCTCGATCCCGAGCTTATTTTCCCCGATCGAAGTTTAAGCATTGAAAAAGGAGCCATTGCTCCGATTAAGACGGTGAAAGAAGGAAGTTATCACGGCACTATGATCCGAAACCTTCTTAAGGGAACAGGCTACACAGTAAAGACCCCCCTAGAAGATTATAGTGAGGAGGCAATGAATCGCCTTCTTTATGGGGAAATTGGAAAACAAGTGGACGTTGAGTATGAATCCAGTCGTTATGGGCGAAAAGTAGTACGAACCAAGCTGGAAGGAATTATGCAAAATCTTCAGCGCCGCTATCTGGAAACCAATTCTGGATATATGCGAGGAGAAATAGAGAGCTATATGGCGGAAATCCCCTGTTCCGCCTGTGGAGGAAAGCGGCTCAAACCCGAAGTACTAGCCGTTACCCTGGGCGGGCTGAATATTGTAGATCTTACCACCATGAGTGTCGGCGATATTCGGGAGTTTTTTACAAAACTAGATCTCACTGAGCCCAAAGCAAGTATTGCAAAACAGATTATTAAAGAAATACTATCCAGACTTGATTTTCTTATCGATGTTGGGCTTGATTATCTCACCCTAGCCCGTAGGGCAGGTTCCCTTTCCGGAGGTGAGAGCCAGCGTATTCGCCTAGCTACGCAAATCGGCAGCGGCCTTACCGGTGTTTTGTACATCCTAGATGAGCCCAGTATAGGATTGCATCAGAGGGACAATAAAAGGCTTTTGACAACCCTTAGAAACCTTACAGATCTTGGCAATACGGTCATCATTGTTGAACACGATGAAGAGACCATTGAAGCCGCCGATTATATACTGGATATTGGACCGGGAGCCGGGGAACACGGCGGCTATGTTGTGGCCGAAGGGCCCGTAGAGGATATTCTTAAATCCGAAGCCTCCATTACCGGCCAATTTCTTTCCGGTAAAAGAAAAATCGCTATACCTCACATCCGTAGAGAGCCTAAAGGAGAAATCCTTATTAAAGGGGCTAAGGTTAATAATCTAAAGAGCATTGATGTTAAAATACCCCTGGGAGTTTTCACTTGTGTAACTGGTGTTAGCGGTTCGGGTAAGAGCAGCCTTGTTAATGAGATTTTTTATAAAGCCATGTATCGCCGAATCTATCGCAATCTTTCAGTAAAACCCGGTAGCTTTGATAGCATCGAGGGCTGGGAACAAATAAATAAGGTGATTGCCATTGATCAGTCTCCCATTGGAAGAACTCCCCGCAGTAATCCTGCTACCTATACCAAGGTCTTTGATCCTATACGGGACCTTTTTAGCGAGCTTCCCGAATCAAAAAAGCGAGGCTATGCCAAGGGGCGTTTCTCTTTTAATGTAAAGGGTGGCCGCTGCGAGGCATGCCAAGGCGATGGCATCAACAAAATAGAAATGCACTTTCTTCCGGATGTTTATGTTAAGTGTGAAACCTGTAAAGGAAAGCGCTACAACAGGGAAACATTGGAAGTCAAATACAATGGTAAGAATATCCATGATGTTTTGGAGCTGACCGTCAGCGAAGCACTGGCATTTTTTGAGAATCATAGCATCATACGTCGCCGCTTGCAGACCCTTGAAGATGTTGGGCTGGGCTATATCAAACTCGGTCAACCTTCCACTCAACTTTCCGGGGGGGAAGCCCAGAGAGTAAAACTGGCCTCGGAACTTTCTAAAAGGGATACGGGCCAAACCCTCTATATTCTTGATGAACCCACAACGGGCCTACATATGGCCGATGTGGATCTTCTTATTCAGGTCCTTCAGCGCTTAGTCGATGGGGGCAATACTTTAATGGTCATTGAGCATAATCTGGACGTAATAAAATCTGCCGATTATCTTATTGACCTTGGTCCAGAGGGAGGACATAGGGGTGGCGAAGTCATTGCGGTAGGAACACCAGAAGAGGTTGCCTCTATACCGGGATCCTATACAGGGAAATATTTGAAGGATATTTTAGGTGTATAAAGTACCCATTAACATTAGAGAACAGTTAAATAGCGTACCACAAAGCCCCGGGGTTTATGCCATGAAGGATGCCCTGGGGAAGATCATCTATGTGGGTAAGGCAAAAAAATTAAAAAACAGGCTATCGAGTTATTTTAGAGGAGTGGATACCCATCCGGTAAAAACAAAGGCTTTGGTTGTCAATACGAAAGAATTTGAATATATTCTCACAAATAGCGAAGAGGAAGCCTTGTTTTTGGAAGCCAATCTTATTAAGACCCACCAACCCAAGTTCAATGTGCTCCTCAAAGATGATAAGAGCTATCCCTATGTGCTGCTGACCCAAGAAGAATATCCACGACTTTTTAAGGTACGCCGCCTTGATCCCCGGGGGACCTGTTTTGGGCCCTTTACCGGCGATTTTGATGTCAATAAGGTTCTGGAGGCTCTTCATAGTGTCTACCCTATAAGAAAATGTCATTTGCCCCTAAATAGGATAACCAAACCCTGTCTCTACTATCATATGGACATGTGTCTTGCTCCCTGCGCCTTTAGAGATGTAAAGGAAGACTATGATATAGCAGTAGAAAGCATTAGGGATTTTTTCAAAGACAATCGCCAACCCCTTATCGATATTTTGGAGAAAAAAAGAGACGAGGCGGCAGAGCGCTTGGATTTTGAAGGGGCTATTATTATCAGAGAGCAAGTAGAAGCAGCCAAAAGACTATCCTTCCATCAACAGCTCAGTCAGTTAAGGGCCGATGATGTGGACTATATCAGTTTTTCCGAAAAGGAAGAGCGAGTTTGTATTACTCTATTTGTGCGCCGCGATGGTAAGATTATCGATAGAGAGAACCATATTTTTGATAATCTATTAGAAAAAGATAGAAGTGAAACCCTTCAAGAATTTATTCTTCAATACTATCAAGAGGCGGCCTTTATCCCGGGAGAAATAGTAGTAGAGGCCCTCAGCGAAGTTGCACTTCTCAAAGACTATCTAAAGAAAGTTTCCGGCCATGGCGTTGAAATTACCATCCCCAAGCGGGGGGAAAAGAAAAAGATGTTGGAACTGGTTAAACGCAATTCCAGCGAGTTTTTATATAAGTTTTCCGAAAAAATCGATCGAGACAAGGATGAAAAGGATGAAGTGGATCTCATTTTGAGTACAATTTTTTCAAAGGAAATCCATCGGTTGGAAGCCTATGATATCTCCCACCTCTCGGGAACCTTTACCGTAGGCTCCATGGTGGTCTATGAAAATGGCAAGAAGAAGCCCTCGGATTATCGTCGCTTTCGCATAGGCCATGAAGAGGGCGTTAACGACGTAGCTTCGATGCAAGAGATGCTAAGGCGAAGACTTAAGCGTCTTCATGAAGAAGGTTTTGGAAAAGTGCCAGACCTGATTCTTATCGATGGTGGCATTCAGCAGGTAAGGGCTGTTCAAAGCGTTCTTGAAGAAATGGAGTTGGATATCCAGATCAGCGGTATGGTAAAGGATGATCGTCACCGTACCCATGGCCTTTTTGTGGATGAACAGACCCTTCCACTGGATAAAACTACGGCCATCTACCGCTTCATTTACAAGATCCAAGAGGAAGTTCACCGCTACGCTTTGAGCTATCATCATAAACTTAGGGGCAAGGGACTGGAAGCCTCGGTATTGACGGAAATCCCCGGTGTGGGTGAGAAGAGAAAAAAGGCACTGCTTACCCATTTCCAATCCTTGGAAAAAATAAAGAAAGCAGAACTAGAAGAACTTCGTGAGGTTTCAGGCATTGATACAAAGACGGCAGAAGAAATCTATGCCTTCTTTCGATAAGGAGAAATAAATGATTGGAAAATGGATATCCTTTGAAGGGGGCGAAGGCAGTGGCAAGACAACACTGATAGAGGGCTTAGTAGAAAAGCTCGAAGAAAGAAATCTCCCCTATCTTGTCACCCGGGAACCCGGTGGGGTGCCTGTGGCTGAAAAAATTCGTGAAATTCTATTGGAGAAGACTGATAGCCCCATGGACCCGATGACAGAGGCCATACTTTTTGCCGCCTCTCGTCGACAGCATTTGGTAGAAAAGGTTCTACCTGCCCTGGAAGAGGGGAAAATTGTGCTTATGGATCGCTTTGTAGATTCTTCTGTGGTATATCAGGGATATGCCCGGGGGCTAGGCATGGAGCGAATTAAAGCGCTAAATGAATTTGCCACCGAGGGCCGCCTTCCTCTGATTACCTTTTATTTGGATATTGATCCAGAGAAAGGGCTGGAGCGCATTAGAAAAAACAAGAGGACCATGAATCGGCTGGATTATGAAAATTTGCTTTTTCATAAAAAGATACGAGAGGGCTATCAACTGCTTTGTCAAAAAGAACAGCGTCTACAATGCATCAGTGCAGATAAAGGGCCCCGGGAGCTTCTAGAGGAAGTATGGCAAATCATACAGAGCATTCTATGACAAAGGAGAAGGGAAGTTACACCATAGAACTCAGTGTACTAATTCTAGCGATACTCTTTGTGTTTATGCTGTTTTTTTCTCTGACAGGGGCTGCACTGCAGGGCCTTTACCTGCCAGGAAAACAGGCCATAGACTATGAGGAAGCTTTCCTGAAAAAGGCAGAAGAACTCCGCCACGAAAAGGTTCTAAGAGAAGAAAGATAGGATCGGTAAACCGATCCTATTTTATGTACAGAATGGTCTTTATCCTGTAGGATAAAGAAGAGTGCTAGAGTTAAAGTTTTCAGCACCAAAGGAGTTTACAATGAGAAATAATAAAGCTTTATCTTTAGCCTTACTGGCCCAAGTTATCTGGGGTCTTCTACCCATTTACTGGAAAATCCTAGATTTTCTACCTCCCTACCAAATATTGGCCCAGCGCATGGTTTGGTCCGTGGTCTCTTTACATATACTCCTGTACTTCTTAAAGGGCCCTGGATATAGCAAGAAACTGCTGGTGGATAAAAGCCATCGTCGCATAAGCTTTCTGGGGGGGATCTTTGTAACGGCCAACTGGTTTGTTTATATTTGGAGCGTTAACAGCGGACACGTTCTTGAAACAAGCCTAGGCTACTATATTTTGCCCCTTCTTACCGGACTTTTTGCCCTATTTTTAGGAGAGAAGTTTAATAAAAATCAGTGGCTAGCCTATGGTTTTGCTGGTGTGGGCGTTCTTATCAGCTCCTTTGCCCTGGGACGTTTTCCCTGGGTAGCACTGTTTTTAGCCTCTACCTTCGCCATCTATACATACTTTAAAAAACAAAGCCCCCTAGATGCCATTGACTCTTTGTATACTGAAACCATTTTTGTAGCACCCTTAGCTCTGATTTATCTTATTTATGCTGAAGTTACAGGCAGTGGAATCAGTGGAAATTTTCCTTGGACAATTTGGCTGTTGGTGTCAACCACGGGAGTGGTCACGGCCCTTCCACTGCTTCTTTTCGGATATGGTGCAAGGGAACTTCCCCTCAATGTTGTTTCCTTTATTCAGTATATGAGTCCCAGCTTTACTTTTCTTCTTGGTATTTTTGTCTTTAAGGAATCCTTTAGTGTCGTGCGCCTGCTATCCTTTGTCTTTATATGGTGCGGTGTAGCAATTTTTACCCTGGATCAAGTAAAAAGGAGAAGTAAAAAATCGCTGACATAAAAAAGAGCCTAGGCTCTTTTTTTATGTCACTAGACTCTTGGAGTAAAACCTCTATGGGAAGAAGCTGGTAGTACCATTAGTGAATCAATCCCACTCTTTGGGTTGCTAAATTGTTCTTCCAATAG
>JAAYGQ010000119.1 GCA_012727635.1 Tissierellia bacterium
ACCGATCGGCTGTGTTCACCAATGCCGTGGGACAGCTCCAGCATCATGGCCGTGGCAAACTGGGCTACGGTGCCGGTGCCATAGGTGGGGACATTACTCACAACAATACCCCGGGCCTTGGCGGCCTGGGTATCAACGATGTTATAACCCGTGGCTAGTACGCAGATAAACTTTACCTTAGAGCCCTGCATATCACTATCTTTAATGGGCGTTTTATTGGTAAATACAATGGTGGCATCTTTGATTCTTTCTTTTACCTTCTCCTTTTCCGTCCGAGGAAAGACCTCGAGAGTGCCATAACTTCTAAGCTCATCCCAGCTTAAATCTCCGGGGTTTAAACTATACCCGTCAAGAACGACCAATTTCATTTTTTTCTCCTTTCATTGCACTTAGCATTAGTAGAAATCCAAGTATTTCTATTATAACGATAACTCTTAAAAGGGTTTGTATACCAAAGGAGTCCATTAGCGCTCCTCCTAGAAGGGATGCCAGTACATTGCCGGCAATGATGGCCGAAGTCAGCAGTGCCTGTCCCCTGGCCGTATCTTTTTTCTCCATGGAGTGGGAAAGATAAAAGATTGCCGCAGGAAGAAAAAGGCCAAAGGTTACGGCATTCAGGCTTTGATTTATGTATACCATTAAGATGTTTTTTGCAAAAAGGTCTAGGGTGGCCTTTAGGGCAAAAAAGAAAGCAGAAAAAACCAGTAGTTTTTTTCCATCAAAGCGAGCAGAAATCCTAGTAAAAGAAAACATAGTGGGTACCTCAGCAAAGGCCGATATACCGATGGCTATTCCCAGAGCCCTTTCATCGCCTCCAACAAAGCGGATCAGATGGACGAGGTAATTGTGGAACATCCCATAGCCAAAAAACAGCAGGACCACCGAAGGGATAAATAGAAGTAGGAAGGGATAGCGGGTGCCTATTTTGATTTTGACGCTTTCTTTTTCTTTATAAAAAGGAGGAAAGGGAAAGCTAATAAGACATAATAAGTGAAAAACAATAAAGGCCATGCCGGCATAGGGGGTTATAAAAATACCTCGCTTGGCAAGAAGACTTCCAAGAAATACCGATCCAACCGAGTAGGCAAGGGAAGCCATGCCCCTGGAAATACCAAAATCCAAGTCGACTCCCTCATGAATACAAGATACGCTGAGGGCGTTAACAAAGGGCTGCAGGCTCATCAGAGCCAGAAGCAGCAGAAAGTAAAAGGGAGCCAGGGGCTGCCAGGAAATCAATACTGCCATAAAAAGAATCATTAGGGCCTGGCCAAGCATAAGTCCCTTCATGGGTATAGCACCGCTGTCGACCGCCGATGCGAGGAAGGATTGTAGCAGGATGGAAGTCAGATTGGCCGAAGCAAAGAGCAGGCCAATGGTAAGGTTGTTATAACCGGCATCCAGAAGAAAGGTCGTTGCATAGGCAAACAGTGGCAAGTAACTCAACCAATAACTGGACTGTATAAGACCATAGTGGAGGGTTTTATTTTTCTTCATGGCTAATCCTTTCGCTGAAAATATAGATCAAAACAGCTCCGCAAGCCGATAGAAGGGTCGCCACAAGAAGCATGGTGGATATTCCCCGGTACTGGATAAGAGTACCCCCTAAAATCGAAGCAAAGAGGCTCCCCAATATAGCCGCTCCGGTAATGGAAGCCTGGGCTTCGGCCCGGTTGTCCTTTGTTGAGATAGAGGCCATATAATAAACCGATGTCGGGATATAAAGGCCAAAGGAGAGCATTTGCAAAAATTGAGCCAGATAGAGCATGAACATGCCCTGGGCAAGATAGGCAATAAGGGTTTTAAGGGTGAAGAAGAAGGCCGAGGCAACAAGAAGATTTTTCAGTTGAAACTTTTTCATAATGGGGGTAAAAAATACCATGATGGGAACTTCCGACAAGGCGGCAATGGCCACGGCGATGCCTAAAGAAGATTCTTTTCCTCCCAGGGAGCGGATGGTGTGGATAAGATAGCTATTGTACATGGAGTAATTGGCATATACCATACTGATTCCAAGAAGAAGTCCTATTAGGCTAGGCATTTTTTTTAAGAGAGAGATTCTCTCTTTTTTTATTTCTACTTCCTTCTTTATTGCTTTGGGTGTTCTGTTTTTCCAAATAAAAAACAAAAGAACCATACCTCCTAGGGTGGCGGTATAAGGAAGTATTTTAGGACTGGTGCTTATTAGAAGCTTGCCGATCAGTAGAGAAAAAAAGGCATAACTCAATGATGAAACCCCCTTGGCCACACCGAAATCCACATTGTGGCCGCTGTGATTCCACTCTACATTGAGAGAATTTAAGAGGGGATTTAATAAATAAAGTGAAATAAGAGCCAGGGGATAAAAAAACAAAGGAAAATAGCCTAGAACAAGGCCCACACCGGCTAGGATAAATATACTGAGGCTAATACCAAGCAGATCTTCAAGGCGCAGGATGTTTTTATCCGCCAGGGAGGCCATGGGGGATTGGGCTAAAACAGCAATGCCATTGGCCGAGGCCAAAATTATGCCAATGGTAACATTATTCAAGCCAAGATGGATCAAATAATAGGTGCCGTAGGCAAAAAAAGGCAAGAGGATTAGGGCGTATATAGCTTGGTAAAGAGAAAAGAGCAGGGTGTATTTTTTTTTCATAGTCACTCTCCAAAGGATGTATGCCCATGGTACAACAATTTGACGCATAAAGATAGATATAGCCATTAAAAAACAGAAGAATCTAGAGATTGAAAAGTCTTTATCTAGAAAGGGAGTTATCTTGCTAATGTGGAGAGGTTAGCCATTAAGATTTTAACTTTTATATGCGTTTCTCTGAAACACTATTGAAATACAATAGGAATACTTATATAATATAATCAATTATCGGAGGTAAAACATGCACATTCTTTTGACCAACAACTCGAGGCTTGCAGAAGAAGCCGGTGCCAAAATGGTATCAGGCTCCTTTCGCGATGTCCTTTTGGCTGCCCGGGACTATGTCTATGTAGGCCACGCTCTGATTACTCATCCTCTATTTGCCAGCGCAGGGATGATGTTTTCTCCTATTCGAAGCATTCTTATCAGCGAGGAAAAGACAAAAGATTCCATTCATGCCGAGATGATTGCCAATGCTATAAGCGACTACGACAAGATGATTTCACTGCGGGGAACCGACGAAAAAAACAGAAAAGATTACGAACGCATCGATGAAGAACTTTATCGTGTAGCACTGGAAGAACACCAACGATTTAATTTAGGAGGTTAAGAGATTGAAACTTGAACACGGTCATATTTATATTAAGGACATTGTCCTTGGAGACAAGACCCAAGTAGAAGGCGGCGTTCTCACCGTCGATGCCCAGGCCCTTATCGCGCATCTAAAAGAGGACAACAAAGTTAAAAATGTCAAAGTGGATCTGGCTAGACCCGGCGAAGAAATTAGGATCATTCCTGTAAAGGACGTTATTGAACCTAGAGTTAAAGTTATAGGAGAAGGCAATGGTTTTCCCGGGGTAACTTCAAAGATTGCACAAATGGGCGAAGGCAAAGTACATATTCTAAGTGGTGTGGCAATTGTAACCATCGGTGATATCGTAGGTTTTCAAGAAGGTGTCATTGATATGTGGGGTGAAGGGGCCAAATGGACTCCTTTTTCAAAGACGCTAAACATCGTTGTGGACATTGAGCCCGTTGAAGGTCTCGATCCCCACGTTCATGAGCGCACTGTGCGTTTCGCCGGCCTTCGTGCGGCGGAATTTATCGGTTTTGCCGGTAAAGATGTGGAGCCCGATGAGGTACTGGTCTATGAGATTGGAACCCAGGTCGAAGAAACGGCCAAGTATCCCGATCTGCCCCGAGTCGCCTATGTAGAGATGCTAATTTCCCAGGGGCTTCTCCACGATGGTTATATTTACGGAGTGAATTCTCAGCAGATTCTACCGACACTGCTTCATCCCAATGAGGAACTTGACAATGCTGTAATCAGTGGCAACTGCGTGGCAGCCTGCGACAAAATTACCACCTATCAGCATCAGAACAATGCAGTTATTCTCGATCTCTATAAAGAACACGGAAAAACCATAAACTTTATTGGGGTCATCTTGACACCGGAGCTTACTACTTTAGAAGGTAAATTTAGGACCTGTGATTACACAGCAAAACTCTGTGTGAATCTAGGGGCCGATGCCGTCATCATTTCCGAAGAGGGCTATGGTAATCCGGACTCGGATCTTGTAATGATTTGTAAAAGATGTGAGCAAAAGGGGATAAAAACTGTTCTAATCACCGACGAATGTTCGGGATGGGATGGTATGAGCCAGCCACTAACCGACATGGCCGAAGAGGCTGTGGCAGTGATCTCCACAGGCAATGTTAGCCACGTGGTGGAATTAACTGCGGCAAAAAAAGTTCTTGGTGTTGCCGAGGCTATTTATACTCTGGCTGGTGGTTGGGAGGGCTGTATTGCCGAAGATGGCTCCATGAAGTGTGAGCTTAACGCGGTGATTGGTTCTACATCGGAAATCGGCTATCACAACTGCACCGTTGAACTCTATTAGGAGGCTAAGAATGAAAATTGTTTATTATGTAAACCAGTTCTTCGGGCAAATCGGTGGAGAAGAAAAAGCCGGTACCCCCCCACAGTATGTTGATAAAGCCGTTGGCCCTGCCGGTGGTTTCCAAACTTTGATAAAAGATGAGGCCCAGGTTGTGGGCACAATCATTTGTGGCGATAACTACTTCAATGAGCACAAAGAAGTGGCTCTTAAAGAGATTCTTGCTATGGTTAAGGATTCTGGAGCGGATTTATTTGTAGCGGGACCTGCCTTCAATGCCGGTCGTTATGGTATGGCCTGTGCTCAGGTGTCTGCGGCGGTTCAAAAGGAACTGGAAATCCCTGCCCTTACGGGAATGTATGAGGAGAATCCTGGCCTTGAAGAGGCTAGAAGTGAAGCCTACGTTATAAAAACAGGAGATTCTGCCGGCACCATGCGAAAGGCACTTCCTCTAATGGCGGCCCTGGGATTAAAGTTACTTAAAAAAGTAGCCCCGGGTCTTCCCAGTGAAGATGGTTATTTTGCTCAGGGACGCAGAGTTACAGTGTTCAGCGATAAGCGAGGCTCTGTACGAGCAGTAGAAATGTTGTTAAAAAGACTGGCCGAGGAGCCCTTTGTAACGGAGCTCCCCATGCCTGTATTTGATAATGTCCCACCGGCCCAGGCCATTGCAGATTTGTCTAAGGCAACCATTGCCCTGGTAACCAGTGGGGGAATTGTACCCCTGGGCAATCCTGACCGCATTCAGTCGGCTTCGGCTCAAAAATGGGGAAAATACGATATTTCCGGTAAAAAGGCCCTTAAAGGCGATTTCTATACCATTCATGGTGGCTATGATCCTGTTTATGCCAATGCATATGCCGATCGAGTGGCTCCTCTAGATGTTCTTTATGAACTAAAAGAAGAAGGAATCATCGGAGATGTCTATCCTTATTTCTACACGACAACAGGAACCGGAACATCCGTTGCCAGTTCAGTTGCCTTCGGTAAGGAAATTGGAAAAGAATTAAAAGAAGCCGGAGTTTCTGGTGTTCTTCTCACCTCGACCTGAGGCACCTGTACTCGTTGCGGTGCAACGATGGTTAAAGAGATTGAGCGCTATGGTATTCCCATCATTCATATGGCCACCATCACTACCATTTCACAGTCCGTAGGGGCCAACCGTATCGTGCCTACTGTGGCCATTCCCTATCCTGTAGGAGACCCTTCTATGAATGAAAAAGACGAGCATGAATTGCGAAGAGATTTGGTGCTTCGTGCAGTGAAGGCTCTTGGAGTAAATGTAGAAGGACCCACTCAATTCGAATAAAGCGGTCAAAAAAATTGCAGTAGAAGGCCTTTTGAAAAAAGGCCTTCCATAAATAAAAGGAGAAAGTCTATGAGTGATCCAACAAGAGAACAGTGGGGTAGTCGCTTTGGTTTTATTATGGCTACAGCAGGTTTTTCCATCGGTTTAGGAAATATGTGGCGTTTTCCCTATCTAGTTGGGATGAACGGCGGCGGAGCTTTTGTTCTAGTCTACATAATTATTTGTTTACTTATTGGTATTCCTCTGTTTACAATGGAAATCAGCCTGGGAAGGAAGACCCATTCAAGCCCCGTTGTTGGTATGCGCTCCTTAACAAAAAAAGGAAGCCCCTGGGTGTCCTTTGGTTGGTTTGGCGTGCTAGCCGCATTTTTCATTCTAACTTACTATGTACAAATCATGGGCTGGATTTTAGCCTATTTCGTCAAAATGGTTTCTGGACAACTTTCGAATCTTAGCGGCAACGCTGCCTATGAAGCGGTATTTGAAACTTTCCGCTCCAATACACTTTCGGTTTCCGTCTATACCATACTTTGCCTTGTGATTGTGGGAATCATTTCTGCCCAGGGTCTGGAAAAGGGAATTGAAAAGGCTTGTAAAATTATGATGCCAGCTCTTTTTGCCATGCTTCTTCTTCTTGTGGCCCGCTCGGTGACTCTGCCTGGAGCTATGGAGGGAGTAAAGTGGTATCTTGCTGTTGACTTTTCTAAGATTACCGGCCAGTCGATTCTCGATGCTTTAGGCCAGTCCTTTTTCTCTATCGGTATTGCTAGCGGTGGAGCCTTTATTTACGGTTCTTATCTTGCTAAGGACAGCAATATCCCCGGTGATGGACTCTTAGTTGTTGCCTTTGATACCACTGCAGCCCTCCTTGCTGGTTTTATGATTTTCCCCGCTATCTTCGCCCTAGGAATGAACCCTGCTTCGGGAGAATCTCTACTATTTATTACCATGAGCAATCTCTTTGATCAAATCCCCTTTGGTGGTATTTTTGGTTCTATATTCTTTCTACTGGTTTTCTTTGCCGCCCTTTCATCGGCTCTAGGGTATTTTGAGCCTATATTAACAACTATCGTAGACCTTGGAAAAATATCAAGAAAAAAAGCCGTAGTTGTAGGTCTGAGCCTAATCTTTATCGTAGGTTTCCCCACCATTATGGCCAAGGGTGCCTGGAAGGATGTTTTAATTTTCGGAAGAAACTTTTTCGACTTTGCTGACTTTTTCTCCGGTAATATTATGATGCCTCTAGGGGCCATTGCGCTTTCTCTTTACACGGCCTATAAGTGGACCTTTAACGCCTATCAAGAAGAGACCAATGTCGGAGCCGGCGCATTTAGAGTGACTAATCTCTGGAAACCTCTGGTGCTGTACTTAATTCCTATGCCCTAGTCATCATTTTTGTAAGGGGAGTCTTCTTCTAAAACTCTTTTAAGAGATGTCTTTGTATAGAGGGCATCTCTTTTTTTCTTTTTGTGTTATAGTAAAGAAGTGAAAAGAAACAGGAGGATGATGTGATAGAAAGAAAAAAAGAAAAACTCAGCAGTGACCAGATTTACACCGTCCTTAGAGAGCGAATTATAGATCTTAGTTACGAGCCGGGAACGGTTCTAAACGAGGTAGATGCTGCTGAGGAATTTGGTTTAAGCCGAACTCCCGTTCGGGTGGCTTTTAAGAGACTGGAAGAAGATCGATTGGTAAATATCATCCCGCGCTTTGGTGTACAGGTGGTGCCTATAGACTTTATTCAGATG
>JAAYGQ010000120.1 GCA_012727635.1 Tissierellia bacterium
CAATCCAGCGCCGAGCTTTAGTGAATATGTGACAATTCTTCTCCTTCGCTATGTGAAGGAGCTTTTCATACCCATTTTTTTTAGTATTTATTTTATCTTTATTTTCAAGAAAATTCCTTTCACCAAAATTAATTTTGTAGTTTGGAATCTTCTTCTTCTAAGCGCATTAATTGTCGAGATGGTAAAGTTCGAGTATCAATCTCTTTTCTACTATGGAAAGATCTTTTGCTTTCTAGCTATGATGGTTGTCAATAATTCTCTTTATGCTGATCTTGAAGATCACGGAGAAAGGAGGAAATATGTTGAATGAATATTTATACGATCATTTAGGTCGCAGTTACCCTCGTAAAAACCAATACTTGGCTGAACTGTGGAAACTAGAAGATGCTTATAAGAAAGAACCCACAACTGTACTAAAGGAAAAAATTTCGGACTTTAAAAAAGCAAAGGATAATCATCCCTATAATCTAGCTCTTAAGGAGTTTGAAATTAAAGAGAAGGCTTATTTAAACGAAAAAAAGCAACTTCTCTTAGAGGAAGAAAAACGTCATCCTAATTTTTCACCGGACATTTTAAAATTAATAATCGAAGAAAAAAGTGCTATGCTTGATCAGAACTTTTATGCCTCCTATGAAAACCTGAGCTATGATGCCCTTTATGGCTTGGACAATGCCAAGGCCAGACTTCGTATTTTACCTGAAGTCATTAGAAGACTTAGTGAAATTGAAGAAGATATAAAGTTAATCTCCGAAAAAGAAGTCACATCTTTTATCGAAAATAAAGATTCTTCTACAATAGTCGAAGATAAAATTCATCTGGAAAAAGCTCTAAAAGATTTAAAAGAAAAAAAGTCTGAGGGTCTTATATCAGAAAAAGCTCTTACCAATCGCCGCAAAGAACTAAAAAAGGAATATAAATACAAGCAACAAGTAAAAAAACTTGATGATCCCCTACTTAGAAAACAAGAAGAACTGCGCAGTAAAAAGTTCGAAAGGGAAAACTTCCTTAAAACATCAAAAAGACTTCTTAAAGATGATCTTGCTGATGTTCGCCGAAATACCCCGGTTGAAGTCTATGCTGAGAAAAAATACTTACCTTGGCTTACTCTTCCCTTTCCAGGCCTTGGCCAATTAATCCTTGGTCAAAAAACAAAGGCAATGCTCTTTCTTATTGCGACCCTGTTTATTTATTTTGCCGCCATTCCCTATGCTCTAGGTTTTGGAAACTATCAAGGTCAGGGTATTTCAGGGCTTATTTCTCTTGCCACTAGTGGCAAACGTACCGACCGTTCCATTATCTTTATGATTGAAGGAATCATCGCTTTAACTCTTCTTACCATATCTTTAATTACCTATATTTTTAGTTTTCTCGATGTGAGAAAAGTCGAAAAGCAGATGGTAGAAGGCCAACGCCCAAGAAATTGGTTTGAAACAAAAAGTGCACTTTTAGAAGAAGGTTTTCCTTATCTTGTTTCCCTTCCTGCTCTTTTTGTCATTGTTTTTATTGTCCTCGTTCCGATTATGACTACTATTCTTCTCTCCTTTACCAATATGGGGCCGAAGACTCAATCGAAATTCCCCTGGGTAGGACTTTCCAATTATAAGATGCTGCTTGCCGGCCAGGGTCTTGTTGGAAGTGTATTCTGGAAAATCTCCCTCTGGACAATCATTTGGACACTGGGGGCAACGACACTGGCAATAACATTAGGCTTTTTACTGGCTCTTCTTGCCCACAATCCCAGGATAAAGGGTAAAGGATTTCTTCGTATTATCTATATTCTTCCCTGGGCTGTTCCGGCATTTATAACCATCATGTTCTTCTCCATTATGTTTTCAACAGGAGGCGAACTCAATATGATTCTTTCAAAGCTGCTGGGAAGAAGTGTCGATGTAAAAAACAGCATGGTATGGACACGCCTTGTCCTTATATTACTCCAGGGCTGGCTCGGCTCATCATATATATTTTTATTATCCACGGGAGTCCTCCAGGCAATTCCCGAAGACCTTTATGAGGCTGCGGAAATTGATGGCGCCAATTCTTGGCAAAAGATGCTACGGATTACCCTACCCATAGTTCTTTTCCAAACAGCCCCGCTTTTAGTCAATCAATATACCTTTAATTTTAATAATTTCAGTATCATTTATTTATTTAACGGAGGAGGTCCCTTTAGTCCTCTAGAGTACGGCAATCTTGCTGGCTCATCGGACATCCTTATTTCCTACATTTATAAACTCACTATAAATAATCAATACCAAAGCATCGGTGCTGCTGTGTCTATTGTTATCTCAGTAGGCCTCATGTTTATTGCATTCTTAGGCTATAAAAATACCAAGGCATTTAAGGAGGAACGTTTATGAGAAAAAAGAAAAAAGGACTTTATTTATCGGATAAACCGCCTCTTACCACCTTTGGAAAGCTGATACTAGGGCTGAATTATTTTATACTTTTTTCCTATTGTATTGTTATTATTTGGCCCCTATTTCGTATGACAACGGCCGCCTTTAACGGCAAGCAAGGCCGTTATATAAGCCTTACTGGCCGCTATGAGTTTTCTTTAAAACACTTTGAATATCTTTTCAAGGAAACCCTGTATCTTAGCTGGGTAAAGAATACTCTCATGATTGCAGTAGTTACCGCTCTTCTAACGATTCTCATCGTCTCTTTTACCGGCTATGCCTATTCTAGGTTTCGATTTAAGGGAAGAAAAGCTTCGCTAATGACAATTATGCTTATTCAAACCATTCCTACCTTTGCAGGAATTACGGCCTTCTTTACTCTACACAGCATCGTTTCTGATTTTTTTCCATTCTTTTCAAGGCAGATGATGCTTATTCTTATCTATACCGGAGGAGGAATTGCCGCCAATACATTTATCCTTAAAGGGTACATTGACTCCATTTCAACAGAGCTCGATGATGCAGCAAAAATTGACGGCTGCAGCTATATGCAGATTTACAGACTAATCATCATGCCTGTAGTAAGGCCAATGTTGGCTATCATTGCGCTATGGTCCTTTATCGGTCCCTTCATGGATTATATGCTGCCTAAGGCCCTTCTCACAAAACCTGAGAGCTATACCCTAGCTGCAGGGTTATACACCCTTATGAACAATAGGGAGACTCTCAATCAGCCTGCCTTTGCTGCAGGGGGCCTTCTCACTGCCCTGCCCATTGTCATCTTATTTATTGCACTTCAAAAACAACTTATATCAGGTCTCGCCCAGGGCTCTGTTAAGGGATAAGAGGAGAAAAAATGCGTGTTGAACTTATAAATTTAGGGAAAAAATATGAAGGTAGGGAAAATTTTACCATAAGAGGTGTTGATCTTGTCATTGAAGACAGGGAGTTTTGTGTTATCCTTGGCCCCTCGGGTTGTGGAAAAAGCACCCTACTTCGAATGATTGCCGGCCTTAACTCCATCACCGAAGGGGAACTGCGTTTTGGTGGAAAAAGGATGAACAGCGTTCCCCCAAAGGATAGAGATATTGCTATGGTATTTCAGAGTTACGCTCTTTACCCCCATATGAGCGTCTATGACAACATGGCCTTTTCCCTTTCTATGCGTAAAGAAAGTAAGCATATCATCGATGAAAGGGTTAGAGAAGCAGCGGACCTACTACAAATAACAGATTACCTCTACTCAAAACCCTCGGATATCTCCGGTGGCCAGCGCCAACGAGTGGCTTTGGGACGGGCAATGGTCCGAAAACCCAAAGTCTTTCTTATGGATGAACCTCTTTCAAATCTTGATGCAAAACTACGTGAACATATGCGTATTGAACTGGTTCGCCTCCACAAGTCACTGGACACAACAACTATCTATGTCACCCATGATCAAACCGAGGCTATGACCATGGCCACAAAAATAGTACTCATGGATGATGGCCGCATACAGCAAGTAGGAAAACCCGATGAATTCTACAATAAACCCATCAATCTCTTTGTCGCTGGATTTATCGGTTCACCTACGATGAATATTTTCGAGGGAAAATTCCAGGAAGGAAGATTTCATTCTCGAGATAGTAGTCTTGTGCTTACACCATCACAAGAAGACTTAGAAAAACTTAGAGCCTATGAGGGAAAAGAAATTTATCTTGGGATCCGCTCCGAGCGCTTTCATACCGACAAGGACGATGAACAGATCACCGTAATGGTAGATGTGGTGGAGATGCTAGGCAAAGAAAAAATCCTCTATACCAAACTCGGTGAAGATGAGGTTATTATCTCGGTGCCCGGCCATAAGACCTTTGAAGAAAACCAGCACTATGGCTTTAGCCCAGATAAAGAGGCTCTTCATTTTTTTGATGGAGAAACCAGGCAACGTATTAATTAAAGGAACAAAAAAAGCGAGCTGATTTAAAAGCTCGCTTTTTTTATTGAACCTTACTCTCCTACATAAATAGTGAAAGAAGTACACCGGCAGCAACGGCTGAACCGATAACCCCTGCCACATTAGGACCCATAGCATGCATCAAAAGGAAGTTGCTTGGGTTTTCCCTTTGTCCAACAACCTGAGATACCCGGGCTGCCATAGGTACTGCCGATACACCGGCTGAACCGATAAGGGGATTAATGGGGTTTTTAATAAATTTGTTCATAAGTTTTGCAATTAAAACACCCATCGCCGTTCCAAAGCTAAAGGCGACAACACCAAGTAGCATAATGAGAAGGGTTTTCGGTGACAAAAACTGCTCAGCATTTGCTGTGGCTCCAACGGTTACTCCAAGGAGAATGGTAACAATATACATAAGAGCGTCGCTGGCGGTCTCTTTAAGTTTATCAACAATAAGAGCTTCTCTAAAAAGATTTCCTAGCATCAACATACCAATAAGGGGCGCCGCCGCAGGAACTATCAAAGAAACAAGAAGAGTTACCATAATAGGGAAGATTATCTTTTCTCTTTGGGAGACAACGCGCAACTGTTCCATCTTAATCATTCTCTCTTCTTTTGTCGTTAAAGCCATCATGATTGGCGGCTGAATTACTGGCACAAGAGCCATATAAGAGTAGGCTGCGATGGCAATAGAACCCAGAAGATGGGGAGCCAAAAGGCTCGTAAGATAGAGAGCTGTAGGTCCGTCGGCTCCACCGATAATAGCAATAGAGGCTCCTTCAGCAGCAGTAAAAGCACCCGAGGCCACAGCACCGATAAAGGTGACGAAAATTCCGAACTGAGCTGCTGCCCCTAGAAGAAGGCTCTTTGGATTGCTAATTAAGGGTCCAAAGTCTGTCATGGCCCCTACCCCCATAAATATAAGGGGAGGAAACACGCCTAGTTTAACTCCTTGATAGAGATAATAAAGCACACCACCAACTTGAGTTTCCGTAGGAGCGTTCATCATCCCTGCAAAAGGAAGATTTGCTAGAAACATTCCAAAGGAAATAGGGATCAGTAGCAAAGGTTCGAACTTTTTGACAATGGCTAAATACATCAGCACAAAACTGATGACAAGCATAATAATCGTTTTAATATCCAAAGCCATAAAGGCTGAGGACTTAAAAAAGTTTACAAATACATCAACCAAGACCGGCCTCCTAGCCTATTACCAGTAGCGGATCACCAGAGTTTACTGCAGCTCCTTTAGTAGTATTGACTTGAATAACTTTTCCAGCCATGGGTGCCATAATTTCATTTTCCATTTTCATGGCCTCTAAAATAACTAGAACTTGACCGGCTTCCACTTGCTCGCCGGGAGAAACAAGGACGTCTAAAACGGTTCCAGGCATAGGAGCATCAATTCTTCCTTCACCTGCCAGGGGGGCTGCCGATGCTGCGGCGGGTGCCGGAGCAGCCTTAGGCGCAGCGGGTGCAGCGGCGGGGGTTGAAGGTGAAAGGGCTGGTCTTTGGACTGTACCGCCGACTTCTTCCACATCAACTTCAAAAACTTTACCATTTACAGTGATTTTATATGTTTTCATTGTTTTCTCCTAAATTTCTCTATTCATCGTTTCTAATATTCCGGCTTGACCCCACAAAGGAAGATCTATTCCTACTTCGCGGTAACCTCGCACTTTGATTTTATCATAGCTCTGCCCCGTGGCTGCAGCAACTGCTGCTATAAGAACCGCCACCAATTCTTCATCGTCTTCTTCTTCTAAGGCCTTGGTAGGGGTAACAGGATCACTTACAAGGGATGTTGGTGAATCTTCTTTTTTAAAGACGAAACTCATAAGTTTTATTGAATACAAAAGAAGAATCAATACGATAAAGGTAATTCCCATTCCTAGGGCCGTTACAGTAAGTCCATGCATCAGACGCTCCATAATTGGCATCTGGGACATATCTTGTATAGCTGCAAATTCTTTCATTCTACCTCCTACAAGGGCATATTGCCGTGTTTTTTACGAGGTAAACTGGCACGCTTACCCTCGAGCATCACGAAGGCATCTACAAGCCTTGCTCGGGTGCTGTGTGGAAGGATAATATCGTCAACATATCCCCTCTCGGCTGCTTTATAGGGTGTAGCAAACTCATTGTCATATTGTTCTATACGAGCTTGTCTTTCAGCGATGGGATCATCTGCTTCACCAATTTCTTTTCTAAAAATGATATTGGCTGCTCCCTGGGGGCCCATAACAGCAATCTCTGCCGTAGGCCAAGCATAAACAACATCGGCACCTAGTTCTTTATTGCACATGGCAATATAGGCTCCGCCGTAGGCTTTTCTAGTAATTAGAGTAACCTTTGGCACCGTAGCTTCGCTATAAGAATAAAGCATCTTCGCTCCATGACGAATTATTCCTGCATATTCTTGTTCGGTTCCGGGCAAAAAGCCTGGTACATCTACAAGGTTCAAAAGTGGAATATTAAAGGCGTCACAGGTTCGAATAAAGCGTGCAGCCTTTGTCGAAGCATTCACATCAAGGGTTCCCGCTAGAACCATAGGCTGATTGGCAACAATTCCTATGCTTCTTCCACCCATGCGGGCAAATCCTGTAATTATATTTTTAGCAAAATATGCTTGATATTCCATAAAGTCGCCATGGTCAACAAGGCTTTGAATCACTTTGTGCATATCATAGGGCTTATTAGGACTCTCAGGAATAAAATTATCCAAGTGCTCTAAAAAGCCTTCTACTTCACCGGAATCCATCATAGGGGCTCTTTGGGCATTGTTGCTAGGTAAAAAACTAATCAGTCTGCGGATTTGTGCAATGGTGTCTTCATCGCTTACATTGTGAAAATGAGCCACACCGCTAATGGAGTTATGGGTCATAGATCCACCTAACTCTTCAGCTGAAACCTTCTCCCCTGTAACGGTCTCAATGACCTGGGGACCGGTTATAAACATTTGAGCTGACTTATCTACCATAAATACAAAATCCGTCAGGGCAGGAGAATAGACTGCTCCACCGGCGCAAGGTCCCATAATAGCTGTAATTTGGGGGATAACGCCACTGGCCATGGTATTGGCATAGAAGATTTTTGCGTAGCCCGAGAGAGCGTCAACACCCTCTTGTATCCTGGCTCCACCGGAGTCATTTAACCCGACAACGGGAGCTCCCACCTTCATGGCATTTTCTTGTACCTTAACTATTTTTGCAGCATGCATCTCCCCAAGGCTTCCGCCAATTACGGTGAAATCTTGAGCATAGGCGTAAACCAGACGGTCATCTATATAACCATAGCCGGTCACTACACCTTCCCCCGGAGCCTTTATTTTATCCATACCGAAGTTTGTACTTCTATGGGTAATAAAAGCATCGAGCTCAATAAAAGTATCTTCATCAAACAGCAGGGCCAGACGTTCTCTTGCGGTAAGTTTTCCTGAGGCATGTTGCTTTTCTATCCTCTTTGGACCACCACCAGCAACGACAGTCTCCTTTTTCTCAATAAGGAGTTTGTTCTTATCCATTCTTTCCTCCAAAATACTTTAGTCTTCTCTTTGTGAGAGTTCAACTAGAACTCCCTGACTACTTTTAGGGTGAACAAAGGCAATACGAGCACCTCCGGCACCATAGCGGGGAGCGCTATCTATCATGCGCATACCTTTTTCTAACATATAGGCGATTGCTGATTCAATATCATCAACCCGAAAGGCAAGATGCTGAACACCGGGACCGTTTTTCTCGATAAATCTGGCAATGGGGCCATCCTCATCGGTTGATTCCAGGAGTTCCACTTCGGTATCTCCTACAGGTAAAAAGGCAACTCTTACTTTCTGCTCTTCAACAACTTCAATTCCAGCTTCCTTGAGGCCCAAAACATCTCTCCAAAAGGGAAGAGCATCATCTAAGCTTTTTACCGCTATCCCAATATGGTCTAATTTAAGTACTTCCATAGATCCTCCTAAATTTGTTCAAAAAGCCGCTTTGCCGCTGTGTAGGGGTCAATCTTTTTTGCCGTTAGATCCTCTAAAACCTGTGGATACTCTTCCAGCTTTTTTATCTTGCGAAAGAGTCTGTCTTGAAGAACTTCCATAAGAAGTTCATTGACATTTCTTTTTCTGCGTTCAAAGAGTAAACCTTCTTTTTCTTGATAAAGTCTATGATTTTCTAAGGCTTCCACAACCTCCCCGATTCCCTCCTGCCGCGTTGCACTGGCAAGAAGAACTGGGGGTACCCATCCTTTTTTTGACATAAAGCTCAGCATGGCTTCGACTTCAATCTTCGTTTTGTTGGCTCCAGGTAGATCGCTCTTGTTAATGACAAAAACATCGCCAATTTCCATAATACCGGCCTTCATGGCCTGAATATCATCCCCTAGACCCGGAACCATAACCATAAGTATACTGTCAGCATGCTTAATGATCTCTACTTCAGATTGACCTACGCCAACGGTCTCAATAATAATAACATCGGCACCAACGGCGTCTAAAACCTGAACCGCTGAAGCAGTACCGGCTGAAAGTCCGCCCAGTTGTCCCCGAGTTCCCATACTACGTATAAACACTCTCGGGTCAGTGCTCAGTTCATTCATCCTTATTCGGTCTCCAAGGATACTTCCTCCAGTAAAGGGACTTGTGGGGTCAACAGCAATAATTCCGACTTTTTTTTCTTGGGAAATATAAGCCTTTGCTAGAGTGTCAGTCAATGAACTTTTCCCCGCCCCCGGAGGCCCAGTAATTCCTATAACATAGGCGTGTCCTGTTTTATCATAGAGCTGTTCGAATATTTTTTCATGACCTGGAGCAGCATTTTCTACGATAGAAATCATTCTGCCAATTTGTCTTTTGTTTTTCCAAGTAACTTCTTTGTAATTCATTTTATCGCTTTACATGTTCTTCTATAAAACGAATGCTGACGGTTGTGGGGGTTCCCGGCGTAAAAATAGCCTTAACACCATGCTCCTTCAAAAAAGGAATATCGGCTTCAGGTATAACGCCTCCTGCCACAAAAAGAATATCTTCTCCACCTTCTTTAATGAGAAGTTCATTAATTTTGGGCAGTAGTGTATTATGAGCTCCGCTTAATATGCTCACAGCAACACAATCCACATCCTCTTGAATAGCTGCATGGACAATTTGTTCTGCGGTTTGGCGTAGTCCTGTATAAATTACTTCCATACCAGCATCACGTAGGGCCCTAGCAATAACCTTGGCTCCTCGGTCATGACCATCTAGTCCGGGTTTTCCAACTAACACACGAATAGGTTTTTCCATTTCTTCTCCTTATATGATGACGGCTTGCTTATATTCACCGAAGACTTCTCTTAATACATCGGTAATTTCGCCTAGGGTTGCATAGGTTTTAACAGCAACTAGAAGGGCCGGCATTACATTTTCGTCTTCCTGGGCTACCGTTTTCAGATGAGCCAAGGCTTGGTCTACGGCCTCTTGATCCCGGGCGCTTCGAAGAAGACGTAGCTTCTCCTTCTGATTTTCACCAACAATTGGATCAACTCGGAGGAGATTTTGAGGAGTGCTCTCTTCTACTTGATATTTATTGACTCCCACTACGATGGCTTCTTCGTTTTCAACATCCTTTTGATAACTATAGGCAGCATCCATTATTTCTCTTTGGATAAAACCATCGTCGATGGCTTTGGCAGCTCCGCCTAAATCATCGATCCGTCGAATATACTCCATGGCTTCTTCTTCAATCTCATTTGTCTTTGCTTCAATATAATAACTTCCTGCCAAGGGGTCTACGGTATTGGTTACACCGGATTCATGGGCAACGATCTGCTGTGTGCGCAGAGCCGTTCGAACCGATTCTTCCGTAGGAAGGGCAAGAGCTTCATCTTTACTATTTGTGTGTAGAGACTGGGTTCCCCCAAGAACAGCAGCCAGAGTTTGAATTGTCACCCTGACGATATTATTTTCTGATTGCTGAGCCGTAAGAGTACTACCGGCAGTCTGGGTATGGAACTTCATCATCATGCTCTTGGGATCCTTAGCGTCAAAACGCTCCTTCATAATTCTGGCCCAAAGTCTTCTTGCCGCTCGATATTTCGCAACTTCTTCAAGTAGATCATTGTGAGCATTAAAAAAGAATGAAAGTCTTGGAGCAAAATCATCAATTAAGAGTCCGGCCTCTAGGGCCGCCTCCACATAGGCAATCCCATCGGCTAAGGTAAACCCTACCTCCTGGGCTGCTGTGCTTCCGGCTTCTCTAATATGATAGCCTGAAATACTAATGGTGTTCCACTGGGGAACGTGCTCAGAGCAATAGGCAAAAATATCAGTGATCAGGCGCATTGAAGGCTCCGTTGGAAAAATATAAGTTCCTCTAGCAATATATTCCTTTAAAATATCATTTTGGATTGTACCACGAAGCTTTTCTGCACTGATGCCTTGCTTTTCAGCCACGGCAATATACATGGCCAAAAGTACCGCAGCCGGAGCATTGATTGTCATTGAGGTGGAAACCTTATCCAGTGGAATTCCATCGAAGAGAACTTCCATGTCCATCAAAGAATCAATAGCCACACCAACCTTACCCACTTCACCTTCACTAAGATCATGGTCGGAATCATAACCAATTTGTGTAGGTAAGTCAAAGGCAACACTTAAACCCGATGAACCCTGTTCAACGAGAAATTTATAACGCTGATTGGATTCTTCGGCTGTAGCGAATCCTGCATACATACGCATAGTCCAGAGGCGTCCTCTATACATATTTGGTTGTACACCCCTAGTGTAGGGATAACTCCCAGGAAATCCTATGGATTCACCAAAGTCCTGATCTTCTAGGTCCAGTGGCGTATAGAGTCGGTTTACTTCCTCTTTGCTCCCGCTATAGAAAACTTCTTTTCTCTCGGGAAAACGAGCCAGGCTCTTTTCAACCCGGCCATTATATAGACCCAGTTCTTCCTTTAAGCCCATCATTTTCTTCTCATCATACATATCACATTCCTCCCAAAGCGTGAAAGTATTTGTGTCAATAAAACCATCGTTTTTAACGAAAAATCAACGAAACACATTGTTTTTAGTATAGCACATAATGGTATTGATAGGTGTATTTTCTTGCATTTCTAGTGTCATTTTGGCCTTTTGCAACAAATGTTTCATTACCGGTGATTTATCGATTTCACTTTCTTATTGTACCTCAAAATATTATGAAAAGCTAAGGGTTTAGACATTGTATTTTCAAAGATACAAAATCAAACTAAGGCGTATTTATAAAAAAAAAATGAAGGGATAGATGAACTATTCCTTCACTTTTATTTCATTCTATTTAATAGAAGACCATTTAGTAGGCTTCATACTAAAGTTAAGTATTAAAGTTTTCCTTCTTTTCTCAGTTTGTCTTCATAGAAAATTGGGAAATCTGGATCCACTGTACCAATGCCCAAATAGCGTGCTTTGTAGTCCTTCATAAGATCAACAAAGGTCTTATATAGAACCAGGACAACAGCAACGTTTATAAAGGTTGGGATAACCGAGGAAAAGTCTGCCAGGGTCCAAATTTGTGCAGGAGTTCCTCCACCATAAACGGTAATAACAGTAAGTAGAAAACCGAATATAGGATTAAATCCATTGTAAAGCATTAGTATCAACTTCTTCTTAGGGCTATCTTTAAAGGCATGATTTAGTAGCACATAATAATATGTGTACCAACCCGTTGCTGTCGTAAGACCAAAGAAGAAAATAGAAAGAGCAACAACATAACGTGAGAAGCTGCCAAGGGTTGTTTCTAGAGCTACAAGAGTAAGCTCAGCTCCCATAAGTCCACTATTCCAAAAACCTGTAACAATAACAAGAAGGGCTGTTGCAGTACAAACCACCATAGTATCAGCAAAAACTTCAAAAGCTCCCATGATACCTTGTTTGATTGGGTGATTGGTTTCAGCGGTGGCGTGAATCATTGGAGAGGTTCCCCAGCCAGCTTCATTAGAATAAACAGAACGAGCAAAACCCAGTTGGAGGGCTCTAGCAACAGCAGCACCGGCAAAACCACCAACGGCTGCTTGATAGGTAAAAGCACCCTTGAAGATTAGACCGAAAGCACCAGGAATAGATGAAGCGTGTGTGAAAAGAACAATGATTACACAACCAACGTAAAATAGACACATAAAAGGAACAAGGTATCCTGCGATTTCACCAACTCTTTTAAGACCACCTAAGATAATTGCATAGATGGAAAAGACTAAAACCAGTGAAGGAACAATAAAAGGGATGTTAAAGGTCGTTCCAATGGCTTCGGAAACGGTGTAATTTTGGAGAGTTATAAAGAAAGTTATAAAAATACCACCACCAAACATGACAGC
>JAAYGQ010000121.1 GCA_012727635.1 Tissierellia bacterium
ATAGGATCAATAAAATCAAATGCTGCACTTTCTCAGATCTGAAATTTCGGGAAAGAGAACATTTACAAGAGTGGCTTGAAAATACTCCCACAGCCTTTGGAGAAGACGATGAGTTGCTATTTATTCAGAAGGAGTTCGATGGATTTGACGATACACGAGAACGGCTTGATTTGCTTGCAATTGACAAGCAGGGAGATTTAGTTATCATTGAAAACAAGCTGGATGATAGCGGAAGGGATGTAACCTGGCAGGTGTTAAAATATGCCTCGTATTGCTCAAGCCTATCAAAGCAACAAATAAAGGACATTTATCAATCTTATCTTGATAAAAAAGGAGTTTCCGAAAATGCGGAAAGTAATATTTCAGATTTTTTAGATGCAGAGGATTTTAAGGAAATTCAATTAAATAAAACTCAAAGGATAATTTTGGTATCTGGTAATTACAGGAAAGAAGTAACATCTACCGTTCTATGGCTATTACAAAAATATAATATTAAAATTCAATGCTTTAAAGCCACGCCATTTTCTTTTGGAGAGCAAATTTTTCTTAACATCGAACAAATCATTCCCGTTCATGAGGTGGAAGAATATACCATAAAAATGGCAGAAAAAGCTCAAGAGGAGCAAAGTACTCAAGAGGAGCAAGTGATCAGGCATAAAATAAGGATTGAGTTTTGGAAATTGTTATTGCCCAAGCTCAATACGAAAACCAATCTTTTCGCAAATGTCAGTCCATCGAAAGATAATTGGATTACAGCAGGATCGGGTGTCAGCGGTGTTGGATTTGTTTTCTCCATAGCAAAAAATTATGCCCGAACCGAAGTTTATATGTCAAGAGGTAATACTGAAGAGAATAAGTTTGTTTTCGATAAATTGTTTCTACAGAAAGATGAAATTGAAAAACAGACAGGTACTTTAGAGTGGGAACGGCTTGAAAATAAAAAGGCATGTAGAATAAAGCAAGAACTACGAAATGTAAGTCTGTATGAAAAAGATGATTGGGATAAAATGGTGGATTTCCTAATAATGAGCATGGTTAAAATGGAAACCGCATTTAAGAAACCATTACAAACTATTAATAGAGAGTTAAAAGCAGAAGTTAAAGAATAATGACAAATCAAGAAATAGCTTTTCAACTCCGTCAAATCACGCAGAACGGTAATATAAATTTACCGGAATCGATTGATTTTGAGCTATCAGATGGCATACTTAAAGTTGGCATTTCAGACAAAGGAGTGTGTGCGAACATGCAATCGAATGAATCAGCTTTTGAGGGATGGGCTCTTTGTCTGAAAGCATGGCTTCCCGATTTGATAGATAAGGTTTCAATTTTCTGGAATGCAACCACTCCCAAATCGGATACACTCCATTACGAGAGATTTAAATATCGTGTTTGGAAATTTATAAAGGCTTATGATTGGGCTGAAAACGGCTCCTTGTTTAATATGGATTATTACGGAGAAAATCTCAAGAATTGGGTAGTAAATTTCCCATGTAAAGAAGCCGATAAAGAAGCGCAAGGAGAGGAAGCTATTCTTGAAAGAGAGTACATCATTAAGCATAAAGAAAGTTATGATGTGATCGATCAACAACTGCCGGTAGGTGTATTTAATAGTGTTATATCAAAAGAGAGTTGCGTAATGCCGCGGGGCAAAAGCCAGATCGACATTTGGGCTTTACGTGGCGATACTTTGCATATCTTTGAATTGAAGAGATCAGATAATATAATGGTCGGGATTATATCTGAATTGATGTATTACGTCAATATTATGAATGATATTAAAAATCGAAGAATTAAATATCCACAAGATGCAAAACACTGCGAATATAGAAATTTTGATGTTTTGTATAATTCTTTAGATCCAAATAAAATCCACTCTATAAAGGGTCATTTTCTCGCGACAAAACTTCATCCATTAATATCCCCTGCTGTCATAATTCTTGTCAATGACAGTTATATACACAAGATGGAACACATAGAATATTCTTATATTCCGTTATGAAGATCACTATTCATCGAGGAATCAACCAAATCGGAGGTTGCATCACGGAAATATCTAACAGTGAAACCCGGATACTGATTGATTTAGGGCAGAATCTACCGG
>JAAYGQ010000122.1 GCA_012727635.1 Tissierellia bacterium
CGGTAGCGCTATCAAAGGTGAAACGACAACTACTAACAAAGGACAATGCCTATGACGGCTAAACAGTATTTAAAACAACTAATTAACCTTGATCTGTATATTAAGGTTAGACAAGAAGACTATGAGATAACACTTACAATGGCTACCAAAAAAACCCAAATTTTGCAGGAAATTAGGGTACAAACCTCTCAAAACTTGCATGGTAGAGAAGATATTGCAGCTAGATGCGCCCAAATAAGTATCGATATAGATAGGGGTACAAGAGAGCTTATAGAACTCAGAGAAGAAGCAAGAGATCTTATAGATAGACTCGATGATAATAGACATAAAGCCATATTGACGCTTCGTTATATGCTTGGAAGAAGCTGGGTATGTATTGCAGAAGAAATTAATTATACTGAAAGACAGATTCACAGATTACACACAGAAGCGCTACTGGCTCTTGAAACAATCATGTCAGTAAATGTCACATAGATAGGTGGTATGATGTTATTATGAGATACAATCAGTTGAGAATAAATCTGATAGTGTACTTGAGCTAAAGTATTTTCTCTAGTCCTTCGAGCCAGCTACAGCACTCTTTAGTTTTATAGAACATGTTATTATAAGAACATTTCATTTTTTTGAGTCGATATGATAGCCCACGTAATAGAAATTTATTATAAGCTAGCCTTTTGTATGAATCATTGTAAAAGATGAGTATCTTAGGGAATCAAAAAATATGAAGACCGAGTTAGTGTCTCGAAGTGAGAGCATTGGAGATAAATAATTGATATTTTAGGTATACAGTGCTACTAGTTGTACAAAGAAAAGGAACCTATATGAAAAGAATAATTATCACATTTTTAGTCGTTCTCCTTATTGTCTCGGGATGTTTTAAGAAAGTAGAAAAACCAGAAAAAGAGCCAGAAGAAATGAAAACAGAAGAAAAGAGCGAAGAGCCACAACCTAAAGAGCAAGAAAGAATACAACTCAAGGCTACAAAAGAACTCGAAATCAAAGAAAAAGAACTTGAAATTAAACATGAAAAAGGCAAATCAGAAGATAAAGAGAAAATAGAAGATCAGTTAAAAATGGTACAAGAGGAAATTGGAAGCAGTGATAAGATTATAAGGAAAACGGCCCCAACAACCCAGAAACCAACTCTTGAATCTGGGTCCAAACTCGACTCGTCCTCTGTACCTAAACATGACCAGCCCCTCGATTCAAACTCACAGCTAAAACCACAGCCAGAACGACCGATTACCCCAGCTGCTGGCCTAGAGCCTGCCCCCGACATTCCACAACCCACACCTCCATTAGAACCACAACCACAGCCAGAACCAATATTTACACCGTATTATTCTGCTAATATTGGTAGCCATGGATTGTTTGATTCCGAGTCCAAAGCATGGGCAGAAGGTGAGAGAATTGAAAATGCATGGTTTAATGGTGAAATCGAAATAAACTTTAGCGGTTGGGAGACATACCCAGTAAGACACTACTATGCTCCCAATGAGTCAAAGCTTTATTACACTCTTAATTTTTATTAAATCAATTTACTTAAACACCCTTTGAAAATCAAAGGGTGTTTTTATATACAAAAAACGAAAGGAAACAAATATGAAAAGAAAATTACTATCTTTATTTCTAAGCATTCTTCTAATTACATCCAATCTTGCATCTTTTGCAGATACACCAGAAATCCAAGATTCTGGAGAAGGAGTCGTAAAACAACTAAAGGAGGTAACTGAACTTGCATATGAATTCGAATCTGAAGAAGTAACAGAATTAGCTCCTGAATCAGGTTTACTGGTCGAATCAGAACTACAGCCTGAATCAGGATCCAAACTATCCCCTGAACCCGAACCTGAACCCGAGCTAGAACCTGAAGCGGAACTAGAACCTGAGCTAGAAAC
>JAAYGQ010000123.1 GCA_012727635.1 Tissierellia bacterium
AGAAAGTTTTAAAAATCAACGGAATTGCTAGAACCATTATCACTGACCCAGATAAATCTTTAGCAGAAGTACTTCGAAAACAATTGCTACTTACAGGTACTAAGGTTGGATGCAACAAAGGCGAATGCGGTGCTTGCAATGTAATTCTTAATGGAAAAGTTACCAGATCTTGTATTACAAAGATGAGCCGAGTTCCAGAGAATTCGGAAATAATTACGATAGAAGGAATTGGTGACCCGGAAAATCTTCATCCACTTCAAATGGCTTGGATGGTTCATGGAGGTGCACAATGTGGATTTTGCACACCAGGATTTATCGTCTCAGCAAAGGGTTTGCTCGATGAAAACCCAGATCCCACACGGGAAGAAGTTAGGGATTGGTTCCAGAAGACAAGAAACGTCTGTAGATGCACAGGCTATATCCCATTGGTAGATTCTGTCATGACGGCAGCAAAGATATTAAGAGGAGAAATTACTAGGGAAGAAATATGGCCGAAGTTACCAATTGGAGCAAGTATTGTTGGTACAAATTATATAAGGCCTTCAGCTGCAGCAAAGGTTACGGGTAGATGGGACTTTGGAGCAGATTTGGGACTACAACTTCCCGATGATACTCTCCACGCAAAGCTTGTACAAGCAAAAGTATGCCACGCAAATATTATTTCAATCGATACTAGCGAAGCTGAAAAGATGCCTGGAGTATTTAAAGTTGTAACCCATAAAGATGTAAAAGGAAACAATAGAATCAACGGATTGGTATTTGAACAAAACTTAGGCGATGGTTTTGATAGACCTATTCTTGCGGATGAAAAGATATTTCAATATGGAGATGTTATAGCCATTGTTCTAGCAGATACTCCCGGTCGTGCAGAGGCTGCTTGTGAAAAAGTAAAGTTTGAACTTGAAGAACTTCCAGCTTATATGACGGCAGCAGAAGCGATGAAGGAAGGCGCTATAGAAATTCACCCAGGAACGCCGAATGTCTATTTTACAACAAATATGGTTAAAGGTGACGAAGTAGAACCAATATTTGAAAAATGTGAATATGTGGTGGAAGATCAGTTTTATGTAGGTAGACAACCCCACTTAGTTCTCGAACCCGACGTTGGCTTTGCTTACTTTAATGAAGAAGGAATACTAAACATTCACTCAAAAAGCATAGCACTACATTTCCACGCTGCCATGATAGCAGAAGGAATTGGACTGCCCATGGATAAGTTAGCCATCATTCAAAATCCGACGGGTAGTACTTTTGGATATAAGTTTAGCCCTACCAATGAGGGTCTTTTGGCTGTAGCTACAATGGCAACGGGAAGGCCAGTATATCTAGAATATGATATGGAGCAACAAATTACTTATACTGGAAAAAGAGCTCCTTTCCATGTAAAGCTTAAGTTAGGTGCTGATAAAGACGGTAAAATTCAAGCAATGGAAACCGATTGGACTGTTGATCATGGAGCCTATTGTGAATTTGGAGATCTCTTAACCATGAGAGGAAGTCAGTTTTTAGGAGCCGGTTACGATATACCCAATATAAGAGGCGAGGGTAGGACTGTAGTTACAAACCATACTTGGGCAGCTGCCTTTAGAGGCTATGGAGCCCCCCAATCAATGTTTGCCTCGGAAGTATTGGTTGATGAGTTGGCTGAAAAAATGAACATGGATCCACTGGAACTCCGATACAAGAATGTGTATAGAGAAGGAAGTACGACTCCTTCGGGTTGTGCTCCCGAAGTAATATGTCTACCGGATATGATCGATAGCATGAGACCTCACTATGAAGAAGCAAAGGAAAAAATAAGAAAGAAAAATAAAAATAGTGAAGACAAGAGATATGGAGTAGGATTTTCACTTTTACTTTATGGTTGTGGGCTCGATGGTGCCGATTCATCGGAAGCTTGGGTAGAATTAACCAAAGATGGAGTTACCGTTGGAGCATCTTGGGAAGATCATGGGCAAGGAGCCGATATGGGTGTTTTAGCCCAAGCTCACGAGAAATTCAGACCACTAAATATAGAGCCCGAGGACATAAAACTAGTGATGAATGATATGAATCTTACACCCAATAGTGGGCCTGCAGGAGGAAGTCGTTCCACTGTACTGACAGGAAATGCCATAGCAAATGCCTGCGATAATCTGTTGGGTGCCATGAGAAAAGAAGACGGCAGTTACAAAAGCTATGATGAGATGCTTAGCGAAGAACTTCCTTTAAGATATAACGGAGTATGGACCGCACCCAATACTGCCTGTGATGTTGCGACAGGTCAAGGTGACCCATTCTCAGCCTATATGTATGGATTCTTAATGACGGAAGTAGAAGTTGATGTAAAAACAGGAAAAGCCATGGTTGAGAAATTTACCATTATTTCCGATGTTGGAACCATAATGAATAAATTGGTTGTAGATGGTCAAATATATGGAGGTCTTGCCCAAGGAATTGGACTTGCTTTGACCGAAGTATATGATGATGTAAAAAAACATACAACTTTGACAAAATGCGGGATTCCACAAGTTAAAGACGTTCCAGATGATATGGAACTTATTTATCAAGTAACTAAGAGACCCCATTCACACTTTGGATCATCAGGAGTAGGGGAATTACCACTTTCTGCCCCCCATGCATCGATTATAAATGCAATTTATAATGCCTGTGGAGTTAGGATAACCAATTTACCTGCTTTACCCGAGAAAATTAAAAAGGCACTGGAAGAATTAAAGGTTAAATAATCCCAATTGAGAATAAATAAGCTGTAGCATGAAAAAAAGTGGCTTCAAGCTACAGCTTGTTTTAAATAAACAAGATATGCGTTGACGAATAACACGTCGCTTTTTATTTTATAAACCGTTATAGGAATAAAAACACAACGAAAAAGAGAGGGGAAAATAAATGGAAGCTAAAGATCTAAGGAAAATTTCTATGGTATTAATAATAGCAGTGTTATTGCTATGGGTTGTAGGTTGTACAAGTAGTACTCAAGAAAGTAACCCCCCTGAAGCAGTAGTAGAAGATGAGGTAAAAGATGAGGTAGCAGAAGAAGTGGAAGAAACAGAAGTAGAAGAGGGACCCATAGTAATAATTGATCATTTGGGCAGAGAAGTAAAATTTGATATGCCAGCCCAGAGAATAGTAAGTAGCTATTACATACCTACTTCTATGCTACTGGCTCTAGGCTTAAAAGACAAAGTTGTGGGCATAGAAGCTAAGGCCAACACTAGGCCTATTTATGAGCTGGCTGCACCAGAGTTTTTGGGACTGCCATCGGTTGGAACTATGAAGGAATTTGATTTGGAAGGAACAGCGGCTCTTGAACCGGATCTCGTTATAATGTCAGTAAGATTAAAGGATGCAGTAGAAAGCTTGGAAAAGCTAGGAATTAAAGTAATAGCAATTAATCCTGAAGACATGCAGTTGTTAAATGAATCTTTACATATGATTGCAAAGGCAACCGGTCGAGGGGATAGGGTAAAAAAACTTATAGATTATATCGATGAAAAGACTGCCATGGTAGAAAATTTAGTGAAAAACGAAGAAAAAAAAGATGTGTATTTGGGAGGAAACAGTGATTTTTTACTTACTGCTTCAAGTAAAATGTATCAACACACTTTAATAGAAACGGCTGGTGGTAAGAATGTTGCTGGAGATATTGATGATACCTACTGGGCAGATATTTCCTATGAACAATTGATAGCCTACAATCCTGATATTATACTTGGTGTTCCTGGAACCTCCTATACAAAAGAAGATATTATGGAAGACCAAAAATTAAGAGGGATAACAGCCGTTGATAATAGCGCTATTTACTTTATGCCTTCAGGCTTTGAGAGTTGGGATTCGCCAATCCCATCGGGAGTTTTGGGAACCTTGTGGCTTACCTCGGTTCTGCATGAAGATGTATATTCTTTTGATGAATTTAAAGAGGACGCCTTTTATTTTTACAAAGAATTTTTTGGTATTGAAATAAATAAGGATGATATTACAAAATAATGAGCGACAAAAGCTTAACTACAAGAAAACCTAATAACAAATTTTATATTCAGCTATTGGTAGCTCTCACATTAATGGTCATTGCTTTTATTGTATCTATCGCTGTGGGTAGATATCCAATTTCTGTTAGAGAAATTTTTGATATCCTTATGGGAAGAGAAGTAATGCAAATCAAAAGGAGAGTCTTTTTTTTCCTAAGATTGCCCAGGACCATAATGGCCTTAATAGCGGGAGTTGGACTGAGTCTATCAGGCAGTGTGTATCAAACGATATTTAAAAACCCCTTGGCGACTCCAGATATAATTGGGGTGTCTTCCGGGGCAAATTTAGGTGCTGCTATAGCTATATCATTTTTTGCAGGCAGTACAATAGCTATAGCCGGTTTTGCCTTTTTAGGGGGGCTGGTTGCCGTATTTATTGCCCTGGGACTGACAAGGATTTCTAAGAATAAAAGCATTACAACTTTTGTACTAGCCGGTATAGTAATAGGATCCACTGCTCAGGGGCTGATTATGCTCTTAAAATTCATCGCCGACCCAGAAAGGCAATTAGCTGCTATAGAATACTGGTCCATGGGCAGTTTTGCAGGAATCACCGGTGAAAAACTATTATCTATATTGCCTTATTTTACAATAGGTGTGATTGGTCTTTTCCTATTAAAATGGCAAATTAACATCCTGTCTTTAAGCGATGAAGAAGGAAGAAGTTTGGGAGTTAGAGTAGGCCTAATTAGAGTGATTGTTATCCTTTTCGCTACCTTGGTAGTAGCAAGTATTGTTAGTGTCACAGGTCTTATTTCCTTTATAGGACTTATTGGACCTCATATTGCTAGAATGATAACAAAGAAAAATGATTTCAATACCACTATGC
>JAAYGQ010000124.1 GCA_012727635.1 Tissierellia bacterium
ACACTATAGCATAGAAGGAGGTTCTTATGTATTATCTGATTCCCCAAGAAGAAAGTCTAGCCTCACCTCCCAAAAAACAAGAAAACTTTATTGGCTATTTAAGCCTTGATGAACTTGAAAAAGATGGTCCAGATCTTGAAATTAGCAAAGAAGTTCTTGAAATCTGCCGGGAAAAAAACCCCCATAGTATCCTTATTTCCCGTGAAGGCTACAGCTTTATTATCCTCTCCCTGCCCGATCTTAAGGGCCTAAAAATAGCCGGGGACCCCGTGGGCCTTTATATTGATGCCAAAAAGCTACTGGTGATCAATCTAGGCCAGGAGGAGATTTCATCCTCTTTTTTCAATCAAGCCCTAGAGAGCTCATCAAAAATTTTCTCACCGGGCCGTTTCCTCTTTTTGTTCCTACGAGAAATCCTTCGTGATCACTACGAAAATTACCTGGACTATGAAAGGAAAATTCAAAATCTTGAGCAACTCATCTGGCAAACCGAAGATAAAAGTAGAAAGCTTGAAATGGGCCTCAGCACCCTTAGTAGAGAACTCTTGGTTCTTCAGAATTTCTATGGAGAACTGTCGGAACTACTAAGTTGGCTGGAGGAAAACGAGGAAGAAATCCTTACCGAAGACGATCTGAGATTTCTCACAACGACCCACGGCCGGGTAGATCACTATGCCATCAGCATTCGTTTTCTACGAGACTATCTGGGAGGGGTCCGGTCCTCCTACCAAGCCCAGCTGGATCTTAGTATGAATAAGGTGATGAAAATCTTCACCGTTATCAGCGCCGTATTTCTTCCTCTAACCCTTCTTGTGGGTTGGTATGGAATGAATTTCAAGTATATGCCGGAACTAAGTTGGCAACACGGCTATTTGACCATTGGAGTTCTGAGCTTTGTTTTTATTGGTCTAATTCTTATGTACCTTAAAAAGAAAAAGCTACTATAGAAAAAGGCCCCTATAGGGCCTTCTCAGGAAAACTTAGTTGATGCAGCCTGTAGTAGGCTGCTTTTTTTTCTAGGAGCTCTTCATGGCTGCCCTCTTCGATAATTTCGCCCCGATCCAGCACCAAAATCCGGTCGGCATTTTGGATGGTACTGAGCCTATGGGCAATGGTCAGGGTGGTGCGACCTAGACTTAGGCGCTCCAGACTTTGTTGCACCAGCCTTTCACTGGTATTATCTAGAGCCGAAGTGGCTTCATCCAGTAGGAGAATGGGTGGGTTCTTAAGAAAAACCCTGGCTATACTAATACGCTGCTTTTGGCCACCGGAGAGCTTTACCCCCCGCTCGCCAACATAGGTATCAAAACCCTGGGGAAGTTCCATAATAAAGTCATAGGCTCCCGCTAGGCGGGCCGCTTCTTTGACCTCTTCTAAACTGGCATCGGGCCTGCCGTAGAGAATATTGTCATAGACCGAGCCACTGAATAAATACACGTCCTGCTGGACCAGGCCCACGGCTCTGCGCAGGCTTTTTATGGTAAATCCTTTGATGTTTTTGCCATCGAGAAGAATTTCTCCCTCTTCTACATCATAAAAACGGGGAATAAGATGGCAAAGGGTAGTTTTTCCCCCTCCACTGGGACCTACTAGAGCCACATTTTCACCGGCTTTTACCTTGAGATTAATGTTTTTTAAGACCACTCCACTATCTTCTTCATAGCCAAAGCTAACATTTTTAAATTCTACTTCACCCCGGGGATGTAGAACTTCCTGGGCGTCTTCTTCATCGAAGATGTCAATATCCGTATCCATGAGCTCATTAAAACGCTCAATACCCGTCATACCCCGCTGAAACTGTTCGGTAAACTCCACAATGCGGCGAACCGTGGTAAGAAGGGTTCCCACATACATAATATAGGCCACAAGATCTCCTGGATCTAGGCTTCCCTGGACCAGAAGATAGCCTCCTAAGGAGATCACAACAATATACATCAGTCCATCATAGGCCTTGGTCACGGTATGAAAACCTGCCATACTTTTAT
>JAAYGQ010000009.1 GCA_012727635.1 Tissierellia bacterium
AAAATGATATCGTCATCACAGAAATTGGTGGAACCGTAGGAGATATAGAATCTCTGCCTTTTTTAGAAGCCATACGGCAACTAAAACACGAGATGCCGGCGGATGATATTCTCTACATCCATATGACACTGATTCCCTATCTTAAAAAGGCCGAGGAACTAAAGACAAAGCCTACCCAGCACTCTGTAAAAGAACTGCAAAGCCTAGGAATTCAACCCCATATTATTGTCTGTAGAAGCCCCATGGCCCTTCCCCAGGAACTCAAGGACAAGATTGGACTTTTTTGCAATATTCCTTCTAAGAATGTTTTTCATAATCTAGATGCCGAAAGTATCTATGAAATTCCCCTTTACTTAGAGCGAGACGGGCTGGCCAATGAGGCCTGCGCTATTTTGAATATTCCAAATCCCAAGCCCAATTTAGCCAATTGGGAAGAAATCGTTCGTAAGGATCTGGCCCGGGAAGAAAAGATAAAAATTGCCCTGGTAGGAAAATATGTTGAACTAAAAGATGCCTATATTTCTGCCTGCGAAGCCCTAGAGCACGCCGGGATTGAACTGGGCCTGCGCCCAGAGCTTCTATGGATAAACGCCGAGCAGCTCAACGCCTCCAACAGCCAGGAGCTCCTTGATGGCATTCAGGGAATGATTTTACCCAGTGGTTTTGGAAGTCGAGGCCTAGAAGGAATGCTCGAGGCCTGCCGTTATAGCCGGGTGAATAAGATTCCCTTTTTAGGAATTGGTTTTGGAATGCAGGCAGCGGGACTAGAATTTGCTCGAAATGTTCTGGGCTATAAAGATGCCAACTCTACAGAATTCAATCCTGAAACTTCCTTTCCCGTGATAGATATCGATAAAAATGACCCCAGTATGCGCCTAGGTTCCCAGGGTGTTTTACTCAGTCCCGGCAGTCTATTTGAAGGACTCTATGGTGAGGGCTGTATTAGCGAGCGCCACAGGCACCGCTATGATTTCACGGCCTCCCATGCAAAGCTTTTTGAAGAAAAGGGAATGAGCTTTAGCGGTCTTTCCCAGGATGGGCTACGGGTAGAGGCCTTAGAACTAAAGGACCACCCCTTCTATCTGGCTTGTCAATATCATCCGGAATTCAAATCCAGGCCCACTAAGGTTCATCCTCTTTTCAGAGGATTTATGGAAGCGATTCATAGCTACAAAAGAAACCTATAAAAAATAAAGCTTCTTCTTGACAGGGAGAAGCTTTCTTTATATACTTTATATGAACAAGTATTCAAGTAATAGGAGAGGAGAAGTCCATGGAGATAACAGAACAGGAAGCAAGAGAGCTGGCTGATTTTTTTAAGATTTTCGGAGATTCTACCAGGGTTCGTATCATTTTCACTCTTATGGCAGGGGAGATAAATGTCGGTGAATTGGCAAACAAAGTAAATTTAAGTTTATCGGCAACCAGTCATCAGCTTCGCATCCTAAAGGCTCACCGCGTGGTAAAAAACAGAAAGGAAGGAACGGCCGTCTACTATAGTCTTGATGACGACCATGTTCATGCCCTTATATGTCAAGGCTATGAGCATATCGGCCACAGATAATATGAAAAGTTGGCATTTACAGAATTTGCACTGCGCAAATTGCGCAGGGAAAATTGAAAATAGAGTAAAGGGACTTGATGTAGGCCAGGTTAGCCTCAATGCAGTCACCATGGATATTCGCATTGAACGTCCCTTAGAAAATATGCAAGAAGTGCTTCAGAATATTGTTGATGAAATAGAACCCGGTGTCAAGGTAGAAGACAGCAGAGATTTTGCTTTGAATAACAAAGCTAGGGCGCAAGAAGGCAAAAACAGCCCCTTGGTGATACGAATTGTAATCGGGCTAGCACTATTTGGCCTTTCCCGTATTCTGCCAAAGCCTCAGCTCGTTGAACTCTTGGCCTATGGGATTTTAAGCTATGATATTTTATATAAATCCATTTATAATCTGCTAAGGGGCCAGCTCCTTGACGAGAATTTTCTAATGAGCGTGGCAACCCTGGGTGCACTTGCCCTTAGAGATTTTCCTGAGGCCGTGGCCGTTATGCTTTTTTATCAGATTGGAGAATATCTTCAGGAAAGAGCACTGCATCGCAGTCAAAAATCCATCGAAGCATTGCTAGAGCTGCGCCCAGACCAGGTCAGTGTACGAAGGGATGGAAAGTGGACTCAGCTTCCTCCGGAAGATTTGGTCCTAGGAGATTTGATTCGAGTTCTTCCCGGTGAGAGACTGGCTGTTGACAGTGTGGTCTATGAAGGAGAAAGTCAGGTCGATACTTCGGCTATTACCGGCGAAAGCCGCCCCAGGAGGGTCGCTTATAAAGACCCGGTTTACAGTGGAAGCATTAATCTTGATTCGCCCATGGATTTGGTGGTCAAAAAGCGCTACAGTGAATCCACCCTGGCAAGAATCCTTGCTCTGGTGCAGGATGCAGGATTTAAAAAAGCTCCCGTGGAGCGATTTATCACACGATTTTCCAAGGTCTATACCCCAGTGGTAGTGGGGGTTGCTCTTCTTCTTGCCCTGGTACCCACTCTGATGGGTTGGCCAGGAGACTGGATACGAAGGGCCCTGGTCTTTTTAGTCATCAGTTGCCCCTGTGGTTTTGTCATTTCTGTACCCCTTAGCTTTTATGCCGGTATTGGAAAGGCCTCTACCCAGGGTATCCTGATAAAGGGAGGGACGGATCTTGAGACTCTATCGAAACTAAAGGGGATTGTCTTTGATAAAACCGGTACCCTGACAAAGGGAGAATTTACCCTTCAAGAAGTAAAAGCCATGCACCTCTCAAGAAGGGAACTGATAAAAATCGCGGCTTCACTAGAAAGCAGATCAACCCACCCCATTGCTAAGAGCATTGTCGGTGCCCATGATGAGAATCTCTACCAATTTGACCGCTATGTGGAAATTCGAGGCAAAGGCATTGAGGGTTATCGCCGGGATGAACGTTACCTTATTGGTAGTGAGGCCTTCCTAAGGGAAGAGGGTATCCAGGTTGACAATCACAAGCACGGCCTGATTCATCTGTCCCGGGGAGGCGAGTATTTGGGCTGGCTTGAACTGGGGGACAAACTTCGCGATGATACCCAAGAGCTTATGCAGGGCTTAGAAAAACTCGGTCTTAGAAAGATTATGCTAAGCGGAGATAAAAATGAAATCACCCAGGCACTGGCCGAGGAAATCGGCATGGACGAAGCCTATGGTGAACTACTCCCCGAAGATAAGGTGAAAATTTATGAAGAACTTAGAGAAAAACTTTCTCCCCTTGCCTTTGTAGGTGATGGGATAAATGATGCACCGGTTCTTGCCAGGAGTGATCTTGGCATTGCCATGGGAGGCCTAGGCAGCGATGCTGCTTTAGAAGCCGCCGATATGGTGCTGATGGAAGATAAGCCCATAAAGATTCTGCGTGGAATAGAAATTTCCAAAAAAACCATGAAGCATCTGTGGCAAAATATTATATTTATCTTTGGAGTAAAAGTTGTGGTTTTAGTACTGGGAGCCTTTGGCCTTGCCGATATGTGGATGGCAGTTTTTGCCGATGTAGGTGTGACGGTTCTAGCCATTCTCAATGCACTGAGGATTCATAGCTGAAAAAATGCGAATCCAATGGATCCGCATTTTTTTCTCAGTATTGTATTTTCTAACGTTCTTCCGTAATGTATTTTCTAACGTTCTTCCTTCCAGGAGGGTTGACGTTTTTCTAAAAAGGCCTGAACACCTTCTTGGCCCTCTTCCGTGGCGCATAGCTCTGCAAAATGATGATTGGTCATTTCCAGGGCCTGGGCAAAGGGTTGGTCTTCCATTTGGTAAAAGGATTTCTTTCCCAGCTGCATAGCAGTGGGGCTTTTTTCTGCCAATTTCAGAGCATATTCAAAGGATTTTTCTTCTAGTTTCTCCGTGAGAAAAATTTTATTGATTAGACCAAATTCAAGGGCCTTTTTCGCACTTATAATCTCTCCCGTCAGGATCAGTTCCAAGGTTTTTTTTCTTCCTAGGCTTTTGTATAGGGGCACAGCAGGACCCATACAAAAGAGTCCAATATTGATGGCAGTGGCTCCGAATCTTGCGTTGTCTGCTGCAAGGGCTAAGTCGCAGGCGGCTACAAGGCCGATGCCATTGGCAAGGGCTAGACCCTTAACCGATGCAATGACGGGTTTTCCCATGGAGGCTATAGTGGTATTCATTTTTTCCATAAGCCGGACCCACTGAAGATACTCCTCTTGGGATTTTCCATCGACATAATTCACATCGATGCCCGTACAAAAGTTTTTGCCCATGGCCCTAATTAAAACAACCCTTACCTCGTCATTTTCTTCCATAGCCTCTAGACATTGGTTTAATTCTTCTGCCATAGCAATAGTAAAGGTGTTGTAGTGCTCTGGTCGATTGAGAGAAATAATCGCCACCTTTTGTTTTATTTGCGTTAATAGAGTTTGGTACATTGGGTACCTCCTTTTTTATTGATCTTGAAGATAAGTAGAATAAAAAACATGGAGCTATATAAGAAAAGGCCTGGGTCCTTTGAGAACGCTAGGCCTAGAGACTTAGAAATTACCGAGCATTTTTATAGCTCTTATAGACTTCGTAGTACTTGTTTTTATAAAGAATTTCCAAAATAAGGTCCCTTAGCTGCCAAGTATAGATTACTGTGCCCATTTGAGCGGCCTGGCGACTTACTTCACTACAAAGGACATTGAGTTCACCGCTGCCCAGGGGCTGATTTGTTTCATCCGAGGCCCGAGCGAGGGAAGATTGGAACTTTTCGCACTGGTATTCTTCGAGCATACCACTGCGCTTTATTACATAGCTTTTGTCTTGACCCAATATATTTTCATAGAGCTTTGGCAGGGACGAAGTGATCAGTTGACTCAGTTCCCGGGCGGAAAGATTTTCATCCTTTAGCCGGTTTCCCAGATCTTCAAACAGTTGGTTTTTATCCATTTTTCTCTCCCTTTCTTTCTTTAGCTATACCCTTGCTAGAATGGTGCAATCAATGGTTTTAGTAATCATAGTACTGGGGATTTTTCCCGAAATGTTCCTGGGGCAGGGACATATATTTGCTGGGTGGCTCTTGATCCAGCAGAAAATTATAGGGGTCAACAATATGCCACAGGCCATTGGAAAGGATCTCTACTCCATAGATACTTTGACTTTTGTTAGATAACACTTTTGTAGGAACTCCGGAACTCCGAAGTAGAGCCGCATAGATAAGGGCTGCACTTTTTTTACTTAGAGCTTTGTCCTCTAGGGCAATATGGGGTTCATCGCTTCCCCCCGTGGTAAAGTTCTCCTTCAAAAGAGTCAGCAGGACTTCGGCCTTAGTATAGTCAAAACTTCGGTCTTTTACTAGAGCGCTTATTTTTCTGATATGGTCATCCTCGGTGAGTACTAGATCTGAATAACTAAGGTAAAGCCCTTCGTCTAGACTGGTATTGAGGAGGGAAACCTTTAGGATAAGATGTTCATCTTCGTTAAATATAAGGGGGCTATCTAGAATTTCTTCGGTGCTAGAGGGATTCATGGTGATGCTAAGGGAGTGAAAACCCAGCCCAAAGGGTATGGGAATTTCCGCATCGAAATGTCCCTCCTCGGTGGGAAAAGTATAATTAAACCGGCGTTTTCCTCTTTTTACCGTGGCCTGGAGTTCTTTTACCGTGGGATGAATTTTACCTTTAAAGTGCAGTATATTGTCCACCAGCATATTGGAATAAAGAGCTTCTTCTAGAGTCATTTGCATGGCAAAAAAAGGAGCCAATTCCACATAATGTTCTTCCATATCGTCAATACTATAGGCATTAAACTGGGTACTAAGAAGAATTTCCTCTTCCAGTTTTAAAACAGAGTTAAGAGAACTGCTATGGGTGTAGAAGCTGGTTTCTACCAGACGGTTTTCCAGAGTAAAATAGCTATAGCCATAGTAATAAAAGCCCTGGTCTTCTTTTTTTGTGTAGCCCTGGGTAATAATCGGTTTTCCTTCAACAAAGAGTTGTCGGGGAGCTTTCTTTGTAAAATCCTCCAGATGCTTTTGTGCCAGGCGCTCTTTCATCGCTTCATCTAAAGATTTTTCTCCTAGAGGGCTGCTTTCTACGTCGATTTTCATTTCGCTTGTCTGGGCTGAAAAACTGTTGGGCGACAAGCGCTGCCAGAAAAAAGGAAGATTATAGGATATTTTACCTTCGGCAAAGTCAACTTTTTGGCGGTTTTGAAGATAGCTTAGACTGACATCGTAGCCGCCGCTGGCGAGAGTGAGGATTTTATCTTCATCGTCATAGCTATATTGAAAGTTCATGAAATTGAGTAGGGTTCCATAGGGAATAAAGAGTTCACCCTTTTCTGAGAAGGGAGGGGTTACCCATTTGAATTCTTTACCATTGAGAAAATATGTGCTAGAATTAACATTGAATTTAATAAAGATATTATCACGAAATAATAATACATCACCATTACTTCTTTGGGTAAATTGCAAAGATGTCAGTTTTGAAAAGTAATTTAAGGGGATGAAAAGATCCCCTTGTTTTTCTAAAAGGGGGGCATCTTCAATCAACTTCCCGTTCAGTTTCAAAGCCACCGGTGAAAGGGCTGCCCCTAGCAAAGGAAGCAGTAAAAACAGCAAAAACATTTTTCTAATTCTTCTTTTCATTCCAACCAACTTTCTCTTCTTATAATATCTAATTTTCATTGCTTATGCAATCGGAGGAATATAGTGGATTTAACCCAACATACATTAATTGAACTAAAAAACAGGGCAAAGGAGCTGGGCCTTCGAAGTTATACTGGACTTCGTAAGGCAGATTTGATTGCCTTAATCACGGAAAAAGAAAAGACCCTGGTGGAAGAACCCCAAGAAAGCTCCCTAGAAAAAAAACAGGGTGGGCTAAAGCCAGGTAGGGATGCAAGAGACAAACCCCTTGCCCAAGAAGAACCCAGGGAAGAGATTGACCTAGTACATGGTTATCTTGAGATTATAGAAAACAAAGATTTTGGTTTTTTGCGCTTTAGCAATTTCTCTCCCAGCGAAGAAGACGTCTATGTCTCCCCGGTCTTTATAAGACGCTTTAATCTTAGAACCGGCGATAAAATTCAGGGGCGAGCCAAAAAGAACAACGATAACGATCGCTATAGGGCCATGATTTACGTAAATGAGGTCAATGGTCTTAAGGGAGATCGGGCTGTGTTCCGTAAGAGTTTTCAACAGATGACTCCAATTCATCCCAGAGAGCGTCTTGTACTGAGCTACAATCAGATTGAACTTTCTACCCGGTTAATCGATCTCATCGCTCCCGTGGGCCGGGGACAGAGGGGTCTTATTGTGGCACCTCCAAAGGCAGGAAAGACCATTCTTCTGCAAAACGTCGCCAAGAGTATTGAAAAGAACTATCCCGACGTTGAAGTAATCGTCCTTCTTATCGATGAGCGCCCCGAAGAAGTCACTGAAATGAAAAGAAGCATCAAAAGCGATGTAATCTTTTCCACCTTTGATCAGCCTCCCTCAAACCATATAAGAGTGGCTCAGCTGGTTCAGCAGAGAGCCATGGCTCTAGCTGAGATGGGTAAGGACGTTATCGTTCTTCTTGACTCTATTACCCGCCTAGCCCGGGCTTACAATCTTGAAACGACTCCCAGTGGACGAACCCTAAGTGGTGGAATTGACCCCGCTGCCCTTCATCTTCCAAAGAGATTCTTTGGAACGGCGCGGAAGCTGGAGGAGGGTGGTTCCATTACCATTTTGGCAACGGCCCTTATTGAAACCGGTTCCCGCATGGATGATGTTATTTATGAGGAGTTTAAGGGTACCGGTAACATGGAACTGATTCTTACAAGAAATCTTGCTGAAAAAAGAGTTTTTCCTGCCATTGACATTAGCCGCAGTGGCACCCGCAGAGAGGAACTTCTTTTATCCCAAAGTGAGCAGGAGTTTGTTTGGACCCTTCGAAGAAATTTAGATCGAAAAGATCAAGCATCGATTCTCGAGGACATTATCAGCACCATGCTGCCTACGAAAAACAACGATGAATTTATAAAAAGATGGAAACAACTTTATTAGCGGCCTAGCCATCAACTTTCTTATTGCCAGTATCAACCGATATCCACTGAGTAGGTGAAACATTGAAAAAAGTAGCGCATTTTATTGTAGGGCATAAAGGCCTTATTTTAACCATCTTTATTATTTTAAGCATTTTGGGTACCATTGCCCAATTTTTTGTTCCCATTAATTACAATCTGGCGGATTATATCCCCGACAGCGCTCCATCGACCCAGGCGATACATATAATGGAAAAGGAGTATGACCAAGCGATTCCCAATCTGCGGGTTTATGTGCCAGATTTAGATCTGACCCAGGCTTTAGTAGTCAAGGAACAAATAGGGCAGATTGTCCATGTGCGCCAAGTACTTTGGCTCGATGATTTTTATGATCTAAAGCAGCCTTTGGAACTGGCTGGTGAAGAGCTCCTTAAAACTTACTACAAAGATAAGGGAGCCCTTTTTATGGTGGTAACGGGCCTAGAAGATACCTCTACTACCTTGGAAAATATGCAAGAACTTATCGGTGAGACCGGCTCTATTGAAGGCCAAGTAGTAGATCTTGCCAAGGCCCAATCCTCTGTAGACAGTGAGATGTTTACCATCTTGCTTATTATGGCTCCCTTAGGCCTTATGATTCTCAATCTAGCTACCGGTAGTTGGATTGAACCCCTTCTTCTATTTACCACCATAGGGGCCGGGGTTCTTATGAATATGGGGTCAAATATTGTATTGGATTCTGTTTCTTTTATCACCGCCGCTGTTTCAGCAGTGCTTCAGCTGGCTGTGAGCATGGACTATGCGGTCTTTCTTCTTCACCGTTTTGGCAGTTACCGACAAGAAGGCTATGCTATGGAAGAAGCCATGGAGAAGGCCATTGTTAAGTCCTCTACGGCCATCATTGCTTCAGCCTCCACAACGGTGCTTGGTTTTTTAGCCCTGGTTTTTATGGGCTTTAAGATAGGACCTGACCTGGGAATTGTATTGGCCAAGGGCGTAATGTTTAGCCTTATTAGTGTTGTATTTTTGCTACCGGTTCTAGTACTTTATTCCGATAAATTGATCCTTAAAACCTCCCATCGGCCCTTTCTTCCTTCCTTCGCCCTGGTGGGCCGCTTGGTGAAAAGGGTTCGATATCTTGTTCTTATACTGATTCTCATCGCCCCCATTGTATTTATAGCCCAGCAAAACAACTCCTTTATATATGGCAATGCCGATTATGAAGTGGGCTCCAGAGAAGAAAGAGACCGGATACTGATTACTGAAAAGTTTGGCAATGAAGTTTCCATGGCCATCATGGTTCCTAGGGGTCAATGGGGAAAAGAAAAATCTCTAGAAAAAGAGTTGGAATCCATTCCTGGGGTTTTGGGAATGATGAGCTATACAAAAAATGTTGGAAATTTGATGCCCTCGGAGCTCATTGATAAAGACCAACTGGCCGCTCTACTTAGTGAAAACTACAGCCGCATCATTCTTACTGTTCGAGGACCTAAGGAAGGGGAAGAACCCTTTTTCATTGTCGAGCAGGTAAGGGCAGCGGCGGCTAAATATTATGGAGATGAGGCCCAGGTTTTAGGTGAATCCGTCGTCAACTACGATATGAAAACCACAGTAGAAAAGGACAACGTCATCGTCAATGGCCTTGCCATTGTTTCCGTAGGCCTTGTGCTTCTTATAAACTTTAAGAGCCTTACCATACCCCTTCTTCTACTGCTAACCATAGAAAGCAGTATTTGGATCAATCTGGCGGTGCCTTATTTTACCGGCACCAGCCTTACTTATATTGGCTATCTTATTATTAGTACTCTGCAGCTGGGAGCTACGGTGGATTATGGTATCCTCTTTACCCAGCACTATCTGGACAATCGTAAAATCCGAAGTAAAAAAGAGGCAATCTATCACTCCTTTATGGAGACCATAGGCGGGCTTTTGCCCCCGGCTCTGATTTTAATATCTGCCGGATATCTTCTTTATTTTGTATCCAGCCTTGCCATTGTCAGTGAGCTGGGATTGGTACTTGGCCGGGGAGCCCTGACGAGTTTTTTAATGGTCATCTTCTACCTGCCGGGGCTTTTGAATATTTTTGATCCATTGATTGAGAAAACTACGCTAAAAGCTAAATTTTATAAAAATAAAGAATAAATCGTATTTATTTGCCCAGGATGAGGGGGCATGTCCTATTATTTTTAGGGTATCATCTATAGGACCAGCCAGTCTTTAGTCTGAGTTGAGATTGTTATAGGGGGATGGATGAAAAGAAACTACATAAAAAGGATGCTTTCTATTTTTTTGATTGTCGCTATGCTCAGTCCGATAAGCTATGCAATGGACAGTGGCAATAAACTAAAAAAAGAAGAGATTGTTTATGCAAAACTAAGCTTTGAAGGAAAAAGTGATCTGCTCATTGGTGTCAGCGGATTTCCTAAGGGCTTTCAGGGATACGACTACGGCGATTTTAGTGAAATCGTCAATTTATCGACGCCAGAAGAGCTGGCCTACGATAAGGGTCGGGTCAAAATCGATGCCAAGGAAAATTTCTATTATCAAGGAAAACTTACAGCCAAGGAACTGCCTTGGATTGTTTCTATGAAATGGACCTTGGATGGAAAACCCGTTACCGAAGAAGAGCTTCTTGGAAGCAGTGGCCATTTGGAGCTCTTTTATGATATAAAACCCAATCCCACCGCCAACCCAAAATACTATGAGTATTTTGTTGTACAATCCAGTTTTCAATTTAATGTGGACCAGATTTCAAATCTTGTGGCCCCCGAGGGAACTTTGGCGGCAGCAGGATCGATAAAAATGGTGAATTTCATGAGTCTTCCCGGTAAGGGAGGAAGTTACACCTTAGAGGCCGATGTGCAAAACTATGAGCCCGGTATGGTTCAAATCGCAGCTCTACCCCTTAACCTTGCTCTAGATCTCTCGGAAATCACCGAATACACCGAAGAACTAAAGACCCTGGAAATGGCCATAGCGGAGCTCAATGGTGGTACCTGGGAGTTTCTCGATGGGCTTTATCAAATCAAAGAGGGAGCAGCGGCCTATAGTGATGGCGGCAGTGAACTGCTGGGCGGGTCCGAGCAGCTTAGCCAGGGCCTCTATGAGATAAGCGGGGGTTCGTCCCAAATCAGTGATGGCCTGGGTGAATTAAGTCAAGGTATGAGTGAATTTGAAGAAGGAATTCTTTTACTTACTGGTGGCTTGGATGAATTTGGGGAAGGGATTAAACTCTTGGATGAAGGAAGTAGTGCCTTTACTCAGGGCCTACTTTTGTATCTCCAGGGGGTGGAAGAACTATCCGGTGGCATCCACCAAACTTCCCAGGGGAGCAAAGACCTGGCCTTAGGCGTGCAGATGCTAGGCGATGGATTATACCAGCTGGTTGTTGCGGGTAAGGGCGCACCGGGCCATGTGGATGACCCT
>JAAYGQ010000125.1 GCA_012727635.1 Tissierellia bacterium
GAACCATCCCAGAAATACCTAGGACCTCTATGGCGATAAAAAACAAACTTAAAATCCATTGATTTTGTAATCCGCTAGAGCCAACAGTCTAGCCACCCTTACTTAAACTCTGGAAAGGGAGATTCTTCTACTGCTGTGTTCACATTCATATTCTTATGGAATAACTTATTGGTCCGGCTATGGATTAATAAGGGGTAAAACGGTAGGGCTCTAGACCCCTACTGTTTTACCCCTCCTATATGTGTATCTTCAATGAGTATTCTTCTCTCTTTACTTAAGGGAATTTCACATGGTACTAGCTGCAAAAATCCAACTTATTTTATGCCCAGTTCCTGAAACATTTCCATGAATACAGGGTGCTTTTTATAGCCTCCATAACTCATTTCGGACATTTTAATGGAATAGTTATGATTTCCTTCCACTAGAATGGGTCCACTTGGACCTATAGCTATATCCCATCCTACAAGTAAGTCAGGCAATTGATTGCTCGCTTCCATAGCCATCTCTAGGGCTTCTTCAAAGAATGGAATTTCTTGATCTTTGAATTTGAATTTGGTATTTGGATGCTCATAATAGGTAGCTCCTCCATATTCCAAAAACGAAAAACCTTTTGCCCTAAATTTTCCCGTTTCTATATTTATTGGTACAAAAAAGCCTCCTGAGGAAACATTATCAATGTTTGAACCATTTATTCCAAACCTCATTAAGGCGCTGAGGGGCGTAATTTTCCCATTCAGATGAGAAACATCTATTCTAAGCGTGTTTATACTGTCTTTGTAGATAGAATTAATTCCTTCATGTTGGACTATAGTTTTTTGAATGATAAAATTATTACTCCGAATAAAATCAAAATTGTTTACAATGTTCTCTATCTTAAGCGGATTAAGATTGAAAAGATAACAGTGTTTTCCCTGTTTCCCACCGCTAAACTTGATAAAAAGGCTGTCAAGCCCCTCGTTTTTCATAATATGGGTTAAATAATCAATCAGGTGTTGCGGTGAATGGATTATCGTTGCATTTTGATTGTAATAAAAAACCGATCGAAAATTATAAGACAAAAGCTGTGGTACTTTGATTTTATCCTGAGCTTCCAACATCTTATTTAATAGTAGTTTATCCGACAAGATCCCCACAACGGTAGCATTTTCCTTTTTGGGAGATCTGGTTAATTTCATCGAAGTACTAAAGGATAAAAAGTTTTTATAGTCAAAACAATCTTCCTTGTATAATTGCCTTGTTATATAGTGAATAGGTAAACTTTTATCCCTAAGCCATAGTTCCAATATTTCTTTGCTTATAGTTGCATAGGGTTTCTTCTCTTTATCTCTTAAAAAGTTCTTCAATAAATTTATATTCCTTCGCATATATATTTCCTCTTTATCCTAAATCGTCCAGTCAGATAGGCTACTTCCCTAGAAAAGCTCAAGCAATTGATTGCCCTCTCCTTCTACATAGAAAAAATTAAAGGAGGAAGTGAATATCAGTTTTTTACTTGAAAATTTAAAATTCAAAGATACTTTGAAAAATTATGGGTCATTCTAGCCCAGTGGGGTATTTCTATACCATTACCCGGAGTATGAAAGGAAAAAGCAAAATGACATCAAAAACGAGTAGGATAGTTATAGTAACTTTACTGGTCCTAGTGGTGCTGCTCTCTTTAAGAGTAGTCTTTGATTCAAAGTTCGATGACTTCGACAAATTTGTAAAAACAAGAGAAAATTATGAAGGCGGTCCAGAAAAGTTCGATGAAGATTTCCAGGGATTGATTCAGTGGGAAAAGGAGTATAGAGCCACTCACCCCAATGCGACGGACAAGGAAGTAAATGAAGCTTTCAAGAAACTCTGGAAAAATTAGAGCTTCACTTCAACATAGATTTATATAGTAGATGAGTAAATGTTTAAATAAAAACCCCCTATGTACTGCTACCTGCTTGAGTATGCGAGCAAAGAAATACCCAAGCTGGTAGCATGTTAATTTAATCTACTAGCTCAAAGTAAAAACGTCCTCTTAAAATACTCTAAATGCTCATCAAATCAATTGTGTTTTTAACCTTATGCTGGAAGTGGAACTCCCCTGCCTAAGAAAACTTCCCTAGCGCTAGGGTTTTGTGTCCTCAGCCAGGGCAGAAAAAAAGTCTGGCCTTATTGCACCAACTCCCAGTTAAAATAAGAGATGGGATAAATCAAGTTTTACTGCACTTTCTTCTTTTTATCCAAGAAAACTTCTTCTAGTACTTCATCGGTAAAATCTTTAAAAAAGGGCCCATTGGTAAATTGATGAAAATCCAGCTGTCCATATCTTAGATTAAATTCTATAAATACCACATCTGCATTTTCGTCTATAGCAAAATCCCAAGCTATAATCCTAAAATCCGGTAGTTTTACAGCTTCTTGCTTCACTATAGCCAGAACTTCATCCATACTGGGAATCTTAAGACCTTCAAATGTAACACCGGTGTCGGGGTGTCTAGTATATACTTGTCTATCGTGTAAACTGTAGGCCTTCTTTTTCAAAAAACCCTTCTGATCGATCCCTACTATCAATCCACCGGCAGCTCCCGCATCGACTCTACTGCCCGATACTCCTATCCTTAGCACCGAGGAAAGAATTTGTACTTCTCCTTTAAAGAATAGGGAGGCAACTCTAATGGTGTTTAGTGAGCTAGGATGAAGACTGGCCAACACCTTGTGCTGCTTTACCTGCTGCTGAATAATAAAATTATCGGAAGTAGCTAAAAGGTCTTTCACGTTTACGCTGCTAGGGTTATCTATAAATAGGATATTTTTTCCAGCCTTGCTCTGGGTAGAAAGAGAAGGTTTCAAAATATACTTTTTATCTTTATCAAAGCAGCCCCCTATTTCCTCTAGTTTTTTTAAGTTATAATCCTCGCCATAATAATATCCATTTATTTTTCTCAACAGAGTGGGAGGTTGCAATAGATTTGGAATTAGCTTATTATAATAATTCTTATCATCCATTCCAAAGGATTTCTCCTTATTATTAAAGTAAGCATCTATATAGGTGTAATACAAACTGTCAGGGATATAGCCTTTATCGAAGCCACCACCTCTAGAAGAATAATAACTACAGGAATTGACGGGGAATGCCTTTGTATACTTTCTCCAATAGTTTTTCGCCTGATTTTTTTCATGGCTGGTGAGATAGTTCAAATCTTCTTTTTTTAATTTTTTGTTTAAAACAGAATTAAACTTCGTTCTTTTCAAAAACAAATACATGTGAGATCCTAGTTTTTTGCCTATATCCATCATTTTATTTATCATATATTACCTCTATTTATCTTAAATATATGATATCATTTATTATGTTTTTATTTCCTGAATTTTTATTTTTTTTATAGTATTATGATGATAACTCTCCATAAAGAGGATCCATAAAAGTTTTCAATCTAGATATTAAAGAGTCAAAAGAACAAATCTCCAAGAATTTTCCTCTTCATACCTTTAGATTTGACCAATTCCCATGGAAAACTAATCAAAAAAACTCGATGAGGATCCTTTTGCTAATTTTGCAACCAATACAATGGCGAGATCTGTGCACCACCCTTTTCCAAAAATAGCCAAATGCTCCTTAAAATCAGTAAGGAAAACCTAAACCCTTGAATCCATCTCCCAATAGCACCCACGGGCCTAGCGCTTTTAAGCCCATGTAAGACTTAAAACTTCATTTAATGCTTTGGAAGCTATATATGGGGCAGAAAAAAATCAATATGCACAAGCTTAGGAGGCCAGTAATGTTTTTTAGAAAAATAGAATCCAAAGGAATCGCTCATTTTTCCTATATGATAGGCGACGGTAAAGACCTTGCGGTAATTGATCCTGTAAGAGACATCGGCATTTATATGCAAGAAGCAAGAAAAGCAGGAAAAAGAATAAAGTACATCCTAGAGACCCATCGAAACGAAGACTATGTAAGCGGTTCCATGGAACTGGGTGAAAAAACAGGAGCCACTATTTACATATCAGCCCATGAAGACCTAGGCTACCTCTACGGCCAAGGGATTGAAAATGGCTTTGAAATAAAAATTGGCGATTTAACCCTTAGGGCCCTACATACACCGGGACATACCCTGGGCCATTTAAGCTATGCTTTGTATGATAAAAACCAGACAAGCCCCTATATGGTTTTTACTGGCGATTGCCTTTTTATGGGTGATGTAGGAAGAACAGACTTCTATGGCAAAGAAAATCTTGAAAAGATGACCTCTTTGCTTTATGACAGCATATTTGAAAAACTCCTTCCCCTAGGCGATGAAGTCCTTATGTTCCCCGCCCATGGTGCGGGCTCTGCCTGTGGTGAATCCATGGAGGATCGCCCCTACTCGAGCCTAGGCTATGAAAAAAAATACAACAGAGCCCTGCAAGTTTCTACAAAAAAAGAATTCCTGGAAAAATTTGCCAAAATGAGAATTAAACCACGATACTTTGAAGAAATGGAAGAACTAAACACCAAGGGAGCTCCCTTTGTGGGAGAAAGTACTCTTCTTAATGTGTGCTCGATCGAAGAGATAGAACATAGCAAGGATTGTATACTGATCGATATCCGCTCGAAGGAAGCTTATATCGGTGGCCATATACCAGGGTCTATCTATTTGACAGGAAGCATCCTGTCAACCTTTTTGGGGGCCCTCTTTAAAACCGATGAAAAACTCCTGTTTCTTACCGATGGCAATGTAGCTGAAGTAGAGGCCATATATTGGCAGTGCCGACGCATCGGCTTCGACAATATCCAAGGGTTTATTCCCCATGCCGCTGCTGCTTGGGAAGCCTCGGGAAAGGAACTGAGAAGAGCTGCCACGATTTCCGCAGGGGACTATCAAGATGGCCTTAGGGCCGAGGAATTTCTACTGCTGGATCTTAGAAAAGAACATGAAATTAAAAGTGGCGACCCCCAGAAAAACAAAGTCCACATTCCCCTTCAAAGCCTATATGAATGCTACGAGAAGCTAGAAAGGGATACTACTATCTATGTTTTATGTGGCACCAGTGAAAGATCCACCACAGGATACTCCTATCTTAAAGATAAGGGCTATAATCCCATTATCATAGCCGGTGGCACCGATATGCTGAGAGCTTTAAAAAAATAGGCATCCCCTACCAGTAAGATGATTCATACTATCAGTATAGCTGGATTCCGACAATGAATAAATCGAGACCATCTTAATAGGTTTCGCTGGACTAGGTATTTTTCTAGTCATAGCAATAAACTACAATCTTACTATCCAATTGGAAAGGACAGTATAATGGATTATCTTTCCCTTAAACAATGGTCACCTTATATAGTTGGCCTTTTGATTGGCCTACTAAATATTGTCTCCCTTTTATTATCAAAAAAGCCACTGGGGGCCTCCACCGGCTTTTTAAAAATTGGTGGGATATTTCTCCGTGTCTTTGGAAAAAAAGAGATCGAATTAAACGAGTACTATAAAAAAAACACACCCAAGGTAGACTGGGGTGTAATGCTCGTGATTGGTGTTGTGCTGGGGGCCTTTTTGTCTTCCAAACTTTCAGGAGACTTTAGCATTAGAGCCCTTCCCTCGATGTGGAGTCGTGAAGTTTCCAGCAGTTTTCCCCTACGATTTATCGCTTCAACCATTGGCGGAATTTTCCTTGGGATAGGAGCAAGATGGGCTGGGGGATGTACCAGTGGCCATGGCATTAGTGGAACCAGCATGCTCTCGGTTATTAGCTGGATCGCAACCATTTCCTTTTTTATTGGCGGAATCCTTTCAGCCTTTTTAATCTATGGGATATAGAAGGGAGCAAAAATGAGCAAATCAGAGAATAATAGACTTCTAGAAGGGCTTATCATCGGGGTCCTATTCGGATTTCTCCTGCAAAAAGGAGGAGTAAGTAAATACGATATCATAATGGGTCAACTCAGACTTACAGATTTTACCGTAATAAAGATAATCCTCACGGCCATTATCGTTACCATGATGGGAATCAGTATTTTCTATCCCAGGGGAATGATTGAAGTAAAGACAAAGTCTGGATCCATAAAAAATGCAGTGATTGGTGGTCTTTTATTCGGTCTAGGCTTTGGAATCCTAGGCTATTGTCCGGGCACCATCGCCGCAGCCATAGGCAACGGATATCTCGACGCCCTAACCGGAGGATTATTCGGTATTCTTATTGGAACCATCCTCTTTGCTCTTTTTTATAGCGATTTAAAGCACTTAAAATTTCTAACAATTGATAAATATAGTGAATATAGCTTGTTTCATAGCGCTAGGGAAAATCCTTTTAAATTAACGCTGCCTATTTCAGCGTTTTTGATTTTAATTCTATACCTAATACAAAGTGCCGGACTATAAAAGCAAAAAAAAAGTAAAAAGCTTAACTTTTAAATCCCCCCGCCAGAAAGAAATAGATTCTGCTGGCTGGGGGTATTTTAGTAGAATCAGTCTTACTTAGTGCCCTTTTTTTGGTTGATAGCAGCAATAACTTTTCTTTAAAAAACACAAAAAAATCACTTGGTGAAACACTAGCTGATGTAGTCTATCTTCTTAAAACTTTTACTCTTTCTACATCGATAAGAATATCCAAAGAATATATACCTCAAAGAAAAGTAGGGAAATGTTAACCCAAGGGCCTGAAATAGATCCTGTATCTATCAAAATAGGGGAAGTGAGCCACCCTTCCCCTTGAGCCAGAAGGATCAAATAAAAAAGATGGTCTATATAAATAGCCATCTTTTTTTTCTGTCAAATCTTAATGGAATCTAGACCCTAGTCTTCGTAGGAAATTGTTATGACGGGCTTAATTAAATCACTGGGCTTATCCTTCATCAGTTGGAGTGCTTCGGGAAGGCTTTCCAGTCCCTCAAATTTATGGGTTAGCATACCAGAAACGTCCAGTCTGCCATTCATCATCATATTGGCTAGACGCTCGGTGCGCATACGTCCTGCGGGCATAAGACCCCCTACAATTCGGATATGACCCATTCCAACGCCCCAGGCTTCTCTTGGTATCTTAATGTAATCGCCACTACCAAGGTAATTGATGTTGGCAATGATTCCGCCGGGTTTTGTGACCTTTACCGCTTCAGCGAAGGTATCATTGTCCCCGCCAGCTATAATAACTTTGTCTACGCCCTTACCACCGGTGAGTTTCATTACCTGCTCATCAATAGGACCATCTTTATAGCTAATAATATCTGTTGCGCCATATTCTTTGGCAAGAGCCACACAGTTTGGTCTTGTGCCAACAGCTAGTATTCTCGCCGCTCCTCTAAGGGCAGCACCAGCCACGGCCATAAGCCCAACGGGACCAATTCCGATAACCAGAACATCTTCTCCATAGGTTACTTCTGCCAGTTCACAACCGTGAAATCCTGTGGGAACCATATCACTGAGCATGGTAGCATCGGCGGGGTCCATTCCTTCGGGAAGAAGGGCTAGGTTGGCATCGGCTTCGTTTACATGAAACCTTTCAGCAAAAACACCATCTTTAAAGTTAGAAAACTTCCAGCCACCTAGGGTGCCGCCGGAGTGTTGAGCAAATCCTCGCTGTGCTTCCAGTGAGCCCCAGTCGGGAGTAATAGCAGGAACAAGAACCTTGTCTCCCACCTTAAAATCTTTTACAAGCTCTCCCACTTCCATGATCTCACCCACGGCCTCATGGCCCAGGATCATATCGGTTCTCTCACCCACAGCGCCTTCGTATACAGTATGAATATCCGAAGTACAGGGAGCCAGTGCAATTGGTCTACAAATCGCATCCAGCGGACCGCATTTGGGAACTTCCTTCTCTACCCAGCCCACTTCACCAATTTTTAACATTGCAAAACCCTTCATAATGCCTCCTTTTGTTTTCCATTTGTAATTTTCGTCTTCGCGTCATCTAATGTGTAGCATGTTATCGGGGTTATGTCAATTGCTATCATAATGTGATCCGTTATTTTTTCTTAAAAATTATACCTTCATGTCCCTATTTTTCCGGATTTATAGATGTTTACTGGTCTATTTCTTCACTCAAGTGGACTCGAGCAAATTTCAGATAGCCTATTTTTTATTGCTGTATTATCCTTTGTATTGTTTACAAAACAAAAGGCAACCCGAAGGTTGCCTCATAATCTAAATCTATTATTCTACAATCTCAGCTAAACTAAAGTCCATGGTTCCAAGAACTGATCTGTCCCATCCTTGAAGTTTCGGAGAAACTAAGCATATATCTGTATAGTGATATACAGTAATGATTGGAAGTTCCGTCATTAGAATATCCTGGGCTTCGTAAAGGGCGTCATAGTGCTCTTTGCCGCGGGTTACCGCTGCAGTAGAAAGCAGTTCATCGTATCTAGCATTGCTAAAGTTTGGATCATTGTAGTCATTGCCTGTTGTGAAGATGGCCAGCATTCCCATGGGGTCCATAAAGTCTGTTAACCAACCACCACGAGCTACTTGGTAATCACCGGCTTTTCTAGTATCTTGGAATACGGCCCATTCTTGGTTTTCAAGTTTAACTTTCATTCCAAGATTGGTCTTTAGCATTTCTTGTACTAGTTCAGCAATCAGTTGGTGGGCTTCTGAGGTATTATACATAATTGTAAACTCAGGGAAGCCTTCACCACCGGGATATCCGGCATCAGCCAGAAGTTGCTGGGCTTCTGCCACTTTGTCTGCATTGGTTACAAGACCGTAGGCTCCTGATTCTTCGAAGAAGTCTTTTCCTTCATTGTCTAAGAATCCTGGAGGTACAAATCCTGTGGCAGGAACTTCTCCTGCTCCTTTGGTTTCGCAGATAAGTTCTCTATCAATGGCTAGGTTCATAGCTCTTCTGATATTAGGATCTTGATATAGATCAAGGTCCATATTAATATTATAGTAGTATGTTCCTAGAAGTGGGAATACAAAGAAGTTTGGATCTTCAGCAATTAGTGATGGAACTTCTGCTGGAGGAACGTCAGGTAGAAAATGAAGGTCTCCAGTCTTGTATGCTTGAAAAGCCGTGGATTGTTCATCAATAAACTTACCTTCGATTGTATCAATCTTTACTTCTGCTGCGTTCCAATATTCTGGATTTCTAACAAGTCTTAAACCACTACCAATTTGATAGTCAGTAAGGATAAAAGGTCCATTGCACACTACTTTTGTTGCGTCTTTAGCCCAAGCTCCGTCGGGTCCAGCTTCAACGGCAGATTGTTTTGTTGGCATAAAGTGGTAGAAGCTCAGCAAGCTGACGATATAATCCGTTGGTGTATCCAGTTCTACAACAAGAGTATAATCATCCTCTGCTCTAACTCCAACTTTTTCTAGGAGAGGAGCCGTTGCTTCTTCCAAGCTTTCAATACCTAGTTCTGCGAAAAGTTCTTCTCTTCCCGCGGCCTTCATTGCTAAAGTTTCTTCATCATCTTCTTCTAAATCGTCAGCCAGATAGGAAGCTTTTACAACGTCCCAAGCACCCTTAATATTTGTGTACTCCCAAATCCAAGCATACTCAGATGCTGTGGCTGGATCCATTCCTCTTTTCCAGGAATATACAAAATCATTGGCTGTAAGGGGAGATCCGTCGGACCAGTTGGATTCTCTCAAATTGAAGGTTACAGTTAGACCATCCTCGGAAACTTCCCAATCTGTGGCCATACCAGGATAGACAACACCACTTTTTTCTCTTGTAAGAGCTTCAAAGGTCTGGTTGATTACGTCGCCACCATCGCTGGCGCCATTAAGTACAGGGTCGATGGTTTTAGGGTCAGCACCTATGTTCCAATTGAATACTGAACCAGTTGGTTCTTCTACGGGCTCGGCCGGTATTTCTGTTGCAGGCTCTTCTACTGGAGCTTCTACTGCGGGCTCTGCTGCAGGTTCTTCAGCTGGCTTGCTACATCCTACTAACATTGTAGTAAAAATCATAGTCATAACCAAGAAAAGCACTAAAAATCTTTTGCTCATTTTTTCCTCCTCGTCGATTTAGTATCATTTATTTAAACTGACCGAAATCAGCGTAAAAAGATGTTACCGATAATTTTTAATCAGCATACTTCATTATACCATAACTAATTTATTTAACAAGATGACAGGATACAAAGTGGCCGGGGGAAACTTCTCTTAATTCGGGAGTTATTTCAGTACAAATATCCATTTTGTATCTACACCTCGAGCTAAATCTACAACCTTCCGGTGGATTAATGGGGCTCTTCACGTCGCCTTTTAATAAAATCCTTTTACTTATTGCGTGGCTGCGCGGATCAGGAACCGGTATAGCAGAAAGAAGGGCCTGGGTATAGGGA
>JAAYGQ010000126.1 GCA_012727635.1 Tissierellia bacterium
ACAGACTTTTAATCAGCAGCTTATCAAAACCCAAGAGGGGCGATGTAGTGATCTTTGATTCGGGGATTCCCCTTAGTGAGAGTCGTTGGAAGAACCTAAATGCCATTCAAAGGCTTTTTGTAAAGCCTGAGGATTCGATGACCTTGATTAAAAGAGTTGTAGCCCTGCCCGGCGAGCGATTTCGTCTCGATGAGGGCCAGATTTATATAGATGAACTGCCTTTAAATGAGACCTATGCCCAGGGCACCACCCGGGGAGAAATGGATATTTTCATTCCTACCGATAGTTACTTGGTCCTTGGTGATAATAGAGAAAACAGCTTAGATTCAAGAGATTCCCTGGTGGGTTTCATCGAAGAGAAAAATATACTCGGTAGCGTGTTTTTTAGATATTGGCCACTCAATCGTATAGAATATATAGGAGGGTCGAAATGAAACTACTCATTATTATCGTACAAGATGATGACGTAAACAGAGTTGTCAGCAGACTCAATCAAGAAAAGATCGGTGTCACAAGGCTCTCGAGCTCTGGAGGTTTTCTACGCCGCGGAAATACTACGATTCTTATTGGTGCTCAGGATGAACAGGTGGATCTGATTAAAGATATTATCAGAGAAAAATGTCGTTCCCGCGTGGAGATGATGCCCAGCATCCCCGTGATTGCCCAGGGTATTATCACCGCCAGCGAGCCCATTGAAGTTCGGGTGGGTGGAGCCATATATTTTCAAGTTGATATCGAAGAATTTTTAAAATTCTAATGGAACTTATTGGTTTTAATCAGACACTGGGCCAGCTCGTCTCTCTTGCAAAGGAGAGACGACTTTCTCATGCACTTATTTTTACCGGTATTGAAGGCATTGGTAAAAAGAGACTGGCACTGGAGCTGGCAAGGTTTCTATTGGAGCGGGAGTCCTTAGAACAGCTAGACCATTATCCTGATTTTCTCTATCTCGAGGAAAAAAACACCATCGGCGTAGAGGAAATCAAAAAGGTTCTGCAATTTGTTGTTGAAAGACCCCTCTTTGGAAAACGCAAGGTGCTTCTTATCAATGATGCCCACAAAATGAATTCTCAGGCTCAAAATAAAATTTTAAAGACCCTAGAGGAACCGCCGGACTTTTTAACCTTTTTACTGGTAAGTTCGGCTCCGGGAAGACTTTTAGATACCATCCGTAGCCGTGTAGTGGAGTATCCATTAAAACCCCACAGTGAAGAAGCCATTTACCAAGCCCTGGAGGGTTATAAGGAAGAAGAAAGACATTTGGCTGCCCGCTTTAGTGGTGGGAGTTTTCAAAGAGCCTTTGCCATTGTTGAGGATGAAGAACTTCGAAAACTCTTCTTTTTTCCGGAAAAGATATTTGATGCCCTGCAGGAGGGCAATCGGCTAAAACTTTTGGACTACGCAAAGGAATATGGAAAAGACAAAGAAATGGCCTCCCTTCTTATGGAGCATTGTATGCTTTGGCTAAGGGATCTTGCCCTGGTGGGTGAAAATCGCAGTACACAAAATCTTTATTATCAGGACCGCTTAAATGTCTTGATACGTCATTCCCAGAGTCTGGGAAGAAATAAAATTCCCCACTTCCGCCAAGAGCTGGAAAAGGGGCAAAAGCGACTGGCTGCAAACTGCAATCCAGAGATACTTCTTTGGAATTGTCTGATGCAGCTACAGGAAGGAATGAATCAATGAGAATTATAGGTGTTCGCTTTAAAAAAAGCGGAAAAATCTATTATTTCGATCCAAGGGACTTTGAGATCCAAGAAGGGGACCATGTCATCGTAGAGACCATTCGAGGTCTTGAATACGGAGAGGTAGTTCTTGGCCCAAAGGATGTCCTAGAGAAAGAAATTAAATATGAATTGAAACCTGTGGTAAGAAAGGCTGGCCCCGATGACAAGCTTACCCATGTTGAGAATAAAGAAAAAGAAAAAAGAGCTTATAATATTTGTGTAGAAAAGATAGAAAAGCATGGCCTAGATATGCGCCTTTTAAATGTGGAGTATACCTTTGATGTTAGCAAGATTATTTTCTATTTTATTGCCGACTCCCGGGTGGATTTTCGGGAGCTGGTTAAGGATTTGGCGTCGGTATTTAGAACCCGCATTGAGCTGCGCCAAATTGGTGTTCGCGATGAGGCAAAGTATATAGGAGGCCTAGGCTCCTGTGGCAGAGAGCTCTGCTGCAGCAGCTGGATGGGAGAGTTTCAACCGGTTTCCATCAAAATGGCCAAGGACCAGGATCTTTCATTAAATCCCACTAAGATTTCAGGGGTCTGTGGTAGGCTTATGTGCTGCTTAAACTATGAGCAGGAGCACTATGAGAATA
>JAAYGQ010000127.1 GCA_012727635.1 Tissierellia bacterium
ACCCAGAACATAACAAGGCCTGCAAATGGAAGAAGGACTCAGAAAATATTTCTAGTTAATAAACCAATAAAAAGAAAAAATAAAGTTGCTGCTACAGCAAAAACCAGTAAGGCATAGTCTGACTTATCAGATACAGAATCAGTCTCTATAGACCTTTCTTCTTCTCGATATTTAGAAACGGTTAATCGTTGTCTTTCATAATTTTCGTGGATCTTGGAAATCTGATTTCGAACATAATACAGCCCTTCTAAGAGCTCACTCGCTCCAGTATTTAAACTAGGGGTATTATCCTGATGGTTTTGCTTTACTGGTGCATTGGGCTCTGTTGACTCGCCACAATGCATGCAAAACATGCTTTCAGTCTCAATTTTTTTTCCGCAATTCTTGCAATACATTTTTTATTATCTCCTTTTGCCTAACAATCCATTGGAATAAAATTTCTCTTTACTGCAATCTCAGCAAGTCTTTTAAAAAACCACAGTTTTATCATTATACCTTAAAAAAGTTATAAATGTAAATACTGTTGTCTTTTACTAACCCCATTAGTTCTTTAGTCCCTGCATTTTCCTTTATGGTAAGTACTATATTGAACTTTTTATTATTCATTATAGAAATTACTAATAGATCCTTCTCTTTTTGTGGAGTATTTGTCTACCGATTATAACAAAATACGAAAACCCAATAATAAAACAGCGAAATATAATACAAGGAGTGAGTTTTTTCCAAGATTGCATTTGTAGTCTAAAGTTGATACAATTTTTAGGAGGTGATTCTATCAAATATAAAAATATTTCACATAAAAAAACCAAAAACGCCTTTCCTCTGGAGGTTTCCTGTGGTCATTGTAAAACTTCCCTACTTATCTATGATAAAGCAGGAAGAGGAAATCTTATAAAGCTACAAAAGCATAGAATTATAGAAAGTGAATTTGATTTAGAAAAGGTTCCTGATCATCTACACTGTTTTAACTGTGGGGGGAAATTAGCCAATAAGGGCGTCTATAGAGGCAATTTAACTTACTTTATTATTAGAGGTAAAATCAACATAAAAAAGCTTGACAATTACCGTTAATTCTTGGTATTTACCCAGCTTAATTTTTAAGTCTCACTTTGCTCCTTATGAGACTTAATCTAAAAAACATAAGTCGTTTAGATACCAGAGAATACAAGGAAGAATCCTACTTGGGATTGTGATTTTTTTCTTCTACTTGACTATCCATAAATCCCCTTGATGAGGTGGTTACTTGATTATAGTTGTATTCTTTATTACCACAGAGATATTTCTTGATTTCCAAAAACACGAAAACCAAATACGAATAAAAAAAACTCATAAAGATATGAGTTTTTGGAGATTATAACTTAGATTCCTCATACTTAATTTGGAATAAAAGCAAATTAAAAGGAGCTATTAGCTTAAAAATTTAGGAGGCGATATGTCAGGAAAAAAAGATAATCCAAAGAATACAGCAAGCCCATCCTATCTGGCCCTTGGAATTTCTTTAGGTGTGGTTTTGGGAGTAGCACTTAAAAATATCGGCCTTTGGCTGGCGATAGGAATAGCCATTGGGGCTGGGATGGATTCATCAAAATCTAAGAAAGATGAGGAAGAAGAGTAGAAATAAAAAATGAACTATAGATACTTGAGATATTTTTTAGGTATATCGGGGATTTATATTTCATTGAAACAGAAGTAACACTAACAGCATTCTTTCATGTATTGCAACGCTGCTATGATGCTGTTTTTTTGCATTTTAAATGCTTCTTCATAACCATAGTTTCATTGTATATCTTGGCTTTTTCAATGACCTGATTGTGTTTATAAGCCTATAAATCCTATAAACTGGTGTCTTCTAGCAACCTCAATCCTTTCTTTATTCTGATTTTTATAGTATCAAAGGAATAAGAATAGGTACTACTGCGGATAAAACAATACCAGTTATAAATGAATAGATAGCCGTGTTCTCACTGGTAGCCCTTATAATGATGGGAAGACATATATCCATGGCCGAAGAACCCGGCAAGGCGCAGCATTCCACATATCCAATGTATTTTGCAACAAAGGGGATGATAAATATGGCCAAGACTTCTCGCATTACGTTATGTAAAAAAGAAATTGCTCCAGCGATGATAAATCCTTCCTTGATAATTAGTGCGGGGCTTAGGGAATACCAACCAAAGCCTGCTCCAACAGCAAGAGTTTCTTTTACAGAAATTATCCTAAAGAAGATACCACAAAAAAAAGCTCCAACCAAAGTACCTGCAATAATAGCAAGGGGTATGGCCAAAACCCTAAGGCCTACCTTTTTAAAGTTTTCCACTACTGTTCCATCTATGCCCAAATCCAGCCCAATAAAAAACAGCAATATACTTAGTCCAAACATAATAACGAGTCCCAGAACAAAGTCTATCTCAACATAATATAATACGATTCTCTTACTGAGAAGAAAGCCGCCAAATATACCAAAAGCAATTGTAATCAGGATGACGATCATCATCCTATCTATCTTTTGTCCCCCTTGTTCTTCCTCTAGCCCAGCTTTAAGCTCACCTCTTTGAGGAGTAGCTCTTTCGTTTTTCATAAGACCATATCTATCTATGCCCATCAAGCGTCTGGTGAAATAAACGAAAAGTACAGAAAAGAACATGACAACAAGGGTGATAATAAAGGCGTAAATCCCAATTGTTCCAAGCTGACTTGTAACTTCTTTGTTAATGCCAACTCTTAGACCCATGCTAAAAATCAGAATTATTACAGCTATCGTTTGGATGCTTTGAAAAAGTTTAATCTCCTGTAAGGTAGAACTAAACCTACTCCCTAACAAATATCCAATTAGGGCTATGCCAAAAAATAATGCCAATTCACTCATAAAATACCTCTTCGTCTATGTATAATGTAAAACTCATTTTTTTTGTGGATGCTAATCAAATATCAGGGATAAGGATCTTTTTTTAGCTAATCCGCTTATCTATAAATTGTTTCTAATTAATCCTAGCCAGCATCCTGGACTAGTCTATCATTAATGCTAGTTCTAGCCTATAGAAAAACGAAGAATTCAAGTAGTTTTAAAAACTTAAGAAAAACTATGAATAGATAATCCTTTTCAACGATAAAAAAGCCCATATCTAAGGGCTTTTACCTACTTGCTTCTTACCTATTGATTTGGTTTCCATACTCCATCTATTAAAGTGTGTTTATAGGCCTTTAACAATTGTCTCAGATCTTCTGTGCCACCGTCATCTTTAAATAAGGTTACAAGGTCTATAAAAAGGTTCTGGCTCATCTCAATGTCTTTGTACCTTTCCTCTTTAAGCATCTTCTTTACTTTTTTTATAATTCTTTTTTGTTCTAGAAGTTCTTTTATCATTTAAAGCTCTTTTCTTCTCTCCTAGGATTTG
>JAAYGQ010000128.1 GCA_012727635.1 Tissierellia bacterium
TCTGCATAAAGTTCATCGAAGAGTTTCTTTTTTTCTTTGCCGCTGGCATTTTCAATTTTAGTGATTTGTTCTCTAAATTCATCGTGTTCTTTTTTGATTTCCTTTAAAACGTCCATTTTATTCCTCCTCAATATATGTTTATAGGTATCGTTTAGTTACCCGAGTAGTTCTTATTTAAACTAAAATTCAGCAGTGAACTGTAGTGCAATTTAAAACTCACCGGCATATTTTTTAGTAAATATATCGCAGAGATAAAAGTAGGTCTATGCTTTTACTTAGTTGTTTTATAAAGTATTTAGGAAAGTGTCAATCTCCTCCTCTGTATTGTAAAAGGATGGACTAACTCTAATGACTCCATCGCGAAGGGTAACTATGATGTTTCTTTTTAAAAGTTTTTCGTATATAACTTTATTGGCCTGCTCAGAACCCAGTGTAAAGAGGATTATCCCAGAGCGCTCTGTAATTGCCTCCACCGGTGTAATGATTTTTATATTTTTCTCTTGTAGGCCGGATATTATTCTATCAGTAAGCAGGAGTATTCGCTCATAGATATTCTCTATACCAATTTCTTTTAGAAGTTCTAGGCCTGCACTCCAACCATGAAATAGAGAGTAGGCAATGGAGCCGGTTTCATAGCGCCTTGCATCGGGATAGTATTGGAGTTCCTTTGAATAAAGGTCTGCAGCAAACATCCCCGGTAGCATTGGATTTATAAGTTCTTGGATATTTTTGTTTACATATAGAAATCCTGTGCCTGGCATGCCCAGTAGCCATTTGAATCCGGCGCAGCATAATACATCGATACAATCGGTTTCTACGTTAATAGGGACTGCTCCGGCTCCTTGTATCCCATCAACAATAAATATCGCACCATTATTATGGGCTATTTCCGAGATTTTTTTCAGGTCTGAGCGAAAGCCCGTGCTAAAACTTACCGCTGCCACCGCCACTACTTTGGTATTTTTATCGGTTAAAGCTGCTACGGCTTCGGGAAGGATCCTATTGTTTTCATTTAGGGGGACAAAGCGCACATCAACGCCCTTGCGCTTAAGGGCTTTCCAGGGAAAAGAATTGTTCCAGTGCTCATTGGAGGGGACCACTACATTGTCGCCCTTATTCCAGTTGTATCCCGCTGCAACAATGCTCACACCCATACCTGTGCTCGTCATAAGGGCGTATTCGTCGGCTCTACCTCCCAGAAGATCCGAAAGCAGTTGCCTGACTTGATACCTTACCGAGGGCTTAGTTTGTGGAGCATTTAACACTAAATCAAGATATTCGTCAATTTTACTTCTGACTTTCAGGTTGAGTGGTGACTCAGCGGCATTATTGAGAAATATATAGTTTTCTGTCACAGGAAAGAGTTTCCTCATTGCATTGAAGTCCATATAAGTATCTCCTTATCTATTTTGGTGGATTTGGCTAAGCAATCCATTGAATTTCTCCGTAGATTGAATTAGATCCTGTTGGTTAATTTTATCATAAATTTCCTATGAAATTATTTGTTCCTATCTCCAATATCATAGAAAGTAAATCTTATTTTATGATTTGGATAGGAGAGTAAATTTAAGCTATTAGCGATTATTCAATCATTAGGAGTAGAAAAGCCTTTCCTTAGCAAAAAAGTTCAATAAAAACGATATAAAAGAATTTTTAGAATAAGATAATCATAGATAAAGAAGTTGATGAGTTAAACTTTACGTTTAAGTATCCTCAGGTGTCATATTACTCATTATTATTCCTGAAATGGTATATAATATAGGGAGAAGGACTAAAAAACGCATTATTCATAGGTCTTTTTCTTATAAAGACCCTTGACTAAACATTAAGAATGAAAGGCAATAAAATGGCAGAAATAAAATATGAAATTAGAGAGACCCTAGGTGTTCTCTCGGAGAATAATAAAGGGTGGTCTAAGGAACTGAATTTAATTAGTTGGAACGATAGAGAAGCCAAGTATGATATTAGAGACTGGGCCCCAGAGCATGGCAAAATGAGTAAGGGAATTACCTTGAGTGTAGAGGAACTTAGAAAACTCAAATACTTATTAAACGAGATGGAGCTGTAGTTTTAACAAGGAGATATTCATAAAAAAGATACTCATAGGTTCGTCTTGGAAAAGCGGTATTAGCGTGTAGACAGATATATATAAGGAGGAGTTTTATGATTGGAGCAATAATTGGAGATATTGTAGGCTCTAGGTTTGAATTTAACAATCATCGTAGTAAGGAGTTTGAGCTCTTTACCAAAGAGTGTGAGGCCACCGATGACAGCATAATGACTCTTAGTATTGCCAAAGCCATTATGGAGACGGAAAAAGCAGTGAAGTCAGATCCAAAACTCTCCGACTTCGGTAATGACTACTATTCACTTTTAGAGAAAATGACCATTAGGTATATGCAAGAAATTGGAAGAAAATATCCCAATTGTGGCTACGGCGGGCGATTTGCAGGGTGGATGTTCAGTGACAATCCAAAGCCTTATAATAGTTTTGGAAATGGATCGGCTATGCGAGTCAGTCCAGTGGGTTTTGTTGCAAAAAGTGAAGATGATCTTTATGATCTTTCAAGAGCAGTAACAAGAGTAACCCACAATCATAAAGAAGGGCTTAAAGGCGCAGAAGCAGCGGCACTGGCAATTTTTATGGCTAGGCAAGGTTATACTAAAGCAGAGATTCGAGATAGAATAAATAAAGAGTACTATAGCCTTGATTTTACCATCGATGAAATACGAGATACCTATAGGTTTAACGAAACATGCCAAGAAACCGTACCTCAAGCAATAGAAGCCTTCCTTGAATCGACATCCTTTGAAGATGCCATTAGAACCGCCATTTCTGTGGGTGGTGATAGCGATACACTGGCTGCCATTACCGGTTCTATTGCCCAGGCCTACTACGGAGTTCCTGAAGAAATCAA
>JAAYGQ010000129.1 GCA_012727635.1 Tissierellia bacterium
AATTATACCACAAAAAGAGCTCGAAAGCACTGATAAATCAACACTTTCGAGCTTTTAATAATACGATTTATTCTGAGTCTACCAGAGTGAATCCTATGAATAGTCAATACTTTGTCTTCACTCTGAGGCCCCTAGGGCCCTTTTTAATTGCACTTATAGATACTTCTATATGGTAGTTCCGACTTAACTTCACCCTATCCAGAGCTGGGAAAAACCTTAGAGATCAATTGGAGACACATCTCTGCAATTTTTATAGCAAAGAAAAAAGTAATAGCCTAAAATACCCCCAACCCTCCACAGGGCTAATATAGTTTGCAATTGATTTCTATAGATAAACTAAGTTATTATCTATCCACTCTTAAAATCTCTTCATAAATATTATGTTTTCTCTTTATCAAGTCCTTTAAAATATACGCACCGGCAACGGAGTAGCAAGTTCCATTTCCTTCATAACCCAATAGATAATACTTATTTGGGTTTTTAGGATCTCTGCCTATAAAAGGCAAACCATCGGCAGAACCATAGAATAAAGCGCTCCATGAATATTGAATATCTATCTTTAGCTGGGGGAATATCTTTTCTATTTCTCCAGCTATTTTCCTCGTCTTCTCTTTTATCTTATTTTCATCATATTCCACTTCATTTATTCCTTCGTCTAATCCACCCCCGATTATCCTATTGTCGGCAGTGCTTCTAAAGTATAAATAGGGAATGCGAGTCTCCCAAAGCATAACTTTGTCTTTCCATGGTGCTTCCTCCATAGGATAAGAAGCAAAGGCATAGGTTCTGTTTGTAGTACATTTGTCTTTTATAATAGGGTAAATTTTAGTGTATCCAGTAGTTAAAATTATACTAGTAAAATCGATATTATAACCATCCGCTGTGACTGCTTTTTCATCGGCTATTCGATCTATATCGACTTCGGTTTTTTCGTAGTATACAACACCTTGTTCAATGTTTTTTTTGGTCAGTGCTTGAATTAGTTTGTATGGGTTCACTTCGGCGTCATGCCAAGTCCTAAGAGCAGCTGCTTTATCAACAGCATATTTTTCTTTAAGTTCCTCGCCATCTATAAATTCTGCAGGAAAGCCATATTTGCTAAGATACTCAAAGTCTTTTAATAATATATCTCTATCTTTCTTCACCGAAGCATAGTTGATGCTATCTCTTAATATATAATCGGTTTCTTCCTCTAAATTACTAACGATCTCGGTAAGTTTGTCCATAGCTTCAAGACACATTTTATAAAATAAAACTGCCTTTTCTTCACCGATATCTCTAACAAAATCACTTAACTTTTTATCATTGCTGTACTGTAGCATACCAGTATTCGCAGCACTGCTTCCATAACCAATCTTGCCTCTTTCAACAACCGTTACTTTTATTCCACTTAAAGATAATACATAGGCGCACAAAGAACCAGACATCCCAGCACCAACAATAAGAACATCGGTATCTATATTTCTATCTACTTTTTTAAATTTCATTTCTGAGCTCTTCGTTCTACTCCAATAAATTTTTCCTGCGTATAGTTTCATCGCATTCTCCTAAATCTTAAAAGTAGTATCATGTAATGGAATCAATTCTATGATCCCCCCTACTAATGTGCCTTTAAAATCGCCGAAGAACCGATTATAAAGGCAAAAAAGAAACCCTTTTCCTAAACCGAAAAAGCTTGTGCTACTCCATAAATTCTTTCCCTATTAAAGGCTATTCAAACACTCTATGTTCAATGATAGTAGTAGATTTACTAATAGATCTTGCTTTGTTGAAAGCATAGATTTTTTAATCCTTTATATGTAAAGATTCCTTTCCTTAAATCTATCTGGTATCAGAGGAAACATATAATAATTATCCTAAATAATATGTGTAAGGATTGGAAGGTGGGTATAAGAATGTAAATGGTAAAAACAATAAAGGGGATATATAGATGGATAATAAAAAGGCTTCGAAAAAAGATGTGGATAAAAACCTCAAACAAAAACAACTAGAAAATCACAAAGTGATTAATGATGGCGAATTTATGACTACCAATCAAGGATTAAAAGTCTCTGAAGATGAAATGTCATTAAAAGCCGGTACTCGGGGCCCAACTATTATGGATGATTTTCACTTTAGAGAGAAAATGACCCATTTTGACCATGAAAGAATACCCGAAAGAATCGTTCACGCAAGGGGACAGGGCGCTCATGGTATATTCGAATCCTATCAAGACTTAAGCGAAATTACTATGGCAGATTTTTTATCTGAAAAAGGAAAGAGAACGCCACTTTTTTGTAGATTTTCAACAGTTGCCGGAAGCAGAGGTTCTGCCGATACGGTAAGAGATGCAAGAGGGTGGGCCGTTAAATTCTACACCCAAAAGGGCAATTATGACTTGGTCAGCAATAACATGCCCGTATTCTTTATCCATGATGGTATCAAATTCCCGGATTTTGTCCATGCAGTAAAACCCGAGCCTCACAACGAAATTCCTCAGGCTGCCAGTGCTCATGATACCTTTTGGGACTTTATAACGCAAAATCAAGAGGCTGCTCATATGGTCATGTGGGCCATGTCCGATAGAGCGATACCTAGATCTCTTAGAATGATGGAGGGATTCGGCGTACACACCTATCGGATGGTAAATAAACAGGGCAAAAGTAGATTTGTTAAATTCCATTGGAAGCCCCTTCTAGGTACCCATTCCCTTGTATGGGATGAAGCACAAAAAATTAATGGTAAAAATCCGGACTTCCATAGACAGGATCTTTGGGATTCCATCGAGATGGGCAATTATCCAGAATATGAACTGGGAATTCAAATACTTGAAAATGAAGATGAATTCAAGTTTGATTTCGATATTTTAGATGCTACAAAGCTTTGGCCAGAAGAGCTAGTGCCTGTTAAAATTATAGGGAAAATGATTTTAAACAAAAATCCCGATAACTTCTTTGCCGAAACAGAACAGGTCGCCTTTCATCCCGGACATGTTGTGCCGGGAATCGATTTTACAAATGATCCCCTTCTACAAGGTAGGTTGTTTTCCTATACCGACACCCAGCTCATTAGACTGGGTGGCCCAAATTTCCATGAAATACCCATCAATAGGCCAATAGTAGCTATACACAACAATCAACGGGATGGCTACAATCGGCAAGACATTAACATAGGACAAACAAGCTACCATAGGAATGGGCTCAATGGCAATTATCCTCGAACAGCATCCCCCGAAGAAGGTGGTTATCACCACTATGAAGAAAAAGTAGAGGGATATAAAATCAGAGCTAGAAGCGATAGCTTTGATGATCACTTCACTCAAGCAATCATGTTCTATAACAGCCTGAGCAAACCTGAGCAAAAGCACTTAAGAGATGCTTTTAGTTTTGAAGTATCTAAGTGCAAAAGTGAAATGGTTCAAAAAAATACCATTGAAATGTTTAACAATGTCGACCATGATATCGCCAGAGACATTGCCATGGCAGTTGGACTTCCAGTGCCAAAGAAAAAAGAAATTAAGGTTGGCTTAAAATCGCCTGCTCTAAGTCAAGAAAATACACGTAAATCTTATAAGACCAGAAAGATTATGGCCATTCTATCAGAGGGCTTCGATGAAAAATATGTGGATTTAATAAAAGAACTAAAGTCCTCGGGAGTTCAAGTAGAGGTCCTAAGCACCCATCTAGGAGAAATTAAAAGCAGTGGAGAAAAGACAGTGAAGGCCGAACAAACCCTATTAACGGGCCACCCAGTATTATATGATGCCCTTTATGTTATCGGCGGAAAAAAACAAGATAAAGAATTCGAGAGCAAAACCGAAGAATTCTTAATGGAGGCCTTTAAACATTATAAGCCTGTTTTTCTAGCGAAAGAAAAGAGCAGTTTATTTAAAAAAGCAAAGCTCGGTGAACCGGGAGTTTTAGTCGACGACACGGAAAACAATATAGAAAAAATCTTGGAAATGCTCTCCAATCACAGGTTTTGGGATAGAAAAATATATTAGCCTATTGCCCTAAAAATATATTGATATCCCCTATATTTCTATTACCTTGGTAAATAAAAAAGTTAGAGAATTCCTATGTATCTATTCTCTAACTTTTTTTGTTTATCCCATGGTTTAAGTTTCACAGAGAACTTTAAAAAACCCTTTGATAGAGTCATTCTATATTAGAAATCCCTTTATCTTCTCTATTTACGAATAACCATAACCAGGTCCTTATTTCAACTAAAGAGAATATAGCAGACTTCACCGAAAGGGACTATTTATATCCTAAAAGTCTATGGCTAACAATGTTTTGGTTTAAGATTTCCTTATTCTTTAAATCCATTCTTATGCCTTTAACCATCTTGGGAGTACCTGAAATAAAATATAAGGAATCGTTTTTATTTTGTTCTACATATTTGGAAAGTTCTTCAGTGAAGCTGTCGCGGTCTTCGAAAAAACGCACTTTAATTTTACTATTCTTACTGCTGCTGGCCTCCAAAACCTCTTTGAATACAAAATCCTTTTTACTGTCCACATAAAACAGGGTTACATCCATAGGGATATCTTTGTCTTCTAAGTCCTTTAATATGGCCCTCATAGGAGTAATTCCTATGCCCCCTGCTATTAGAGCTACCTTTTTATTGTAATTTGGTAGGACAAATATCCCAAAGGGTCCCCTAAGAAACATACTGTCTCCTATTTCCATCGCTCTCATTTTATCTTTAAAATCACTGGGTTTATCCACTATTATGGTACTGATAATTATATTTTTCTCGTCAGGGGAAGAGGCAACGGTGAAAATCCTAAGGCTCTTCCCTTCTATTTTCTTACCTCTGAATGTAAAGATTCCATCTTGTCCCGCTTTCCAGTCAATGGGAGATATGGGTTTGAAATAAAATACATATTTATCCCCCGCTTCCCGCTTTTTATCAATAAGCTTTATTTGTGTATTTGTAAATAAATCTAATATATTAATCATTGTCTTCTCCTTCTCTATATCTTGTTTAACAGTGGCTTCTTTTTGGTTTAGAGGAGTGTCATGAAAACATTCTGAGTCTACCGGTGAAGAAACCTATTGCGATTTCGTTTTGTTTTGATTTTTTCGCTCATCTATTGATTTGAATGTTTTATACCCCTAACAAAGCTTAATCCACCAGGATGGACTTCCAAATTCTTCTTCCTATTTAATATCCCTGTACATTAAATATACCCTTTGATCCATTAAATCCTTTGTCTAAATTGCATTTTTTCGTTTATATAACAAGAACTGGGTATATACCTCTTTCGAGGCAATATTGCTTTGTCCTTAAATAAACATTATTGATAGATTCTAGAGGAGGCTATTTTTGAAAAACAAATTTATGATACTGCTTGGCTTGATTGTAATCCTAAGTATAAGTGCCTGTACACAGGATAAAGATACAGTGATCGGAGTTGATGACCCTTCCCCGGCAGAAGAGACTAAAACCCTTGAAATAGAAGACGTTCAGGAGCCCGAGGAAGATATGGCCCTGGAGCTCGAAGAGGAATCCGAAGCCACTACTCCTTCTCCCGGTGCAGATTCTTCGATCAAATGGCCAGAAGATTTTATGTCATCGGCTCCCAAGCTCCAAGGCGAAATAGCCTTGGTTAAAGAAGAAGGCCCCAATAAACGTTATATAGAGCTTAAAGATATCGCCTATGATGACGCCATTAACTATGTAGATTCGATAAAGGAAGCAGGCTTTACACAAAACTATAATGAAGATATAAACGCAAATATAGTCAAGTATAAGGCCATGGACAGTAAGAAAAACTTAATCGTATTTATTTGGAAAAAAGACATTACCAAAGTAGAATTGATTAAAGCAAACTAGATCATAAAAAGTACACCCTAGATAAAAATTTTTATCTAGGGTGTGCTTTTTCGTATAGCTCTTAATTAGGGATTACTTTACGAATACCAGCGATAGCCAAGGTACATAGGTTATTATCGCTAAACCAACTAAAGCTACCAGGAAAAACGGAATGATATGTACGAACATACTTTCCATCTTGATTTTCGCCACCGCAGCACCAACAAATAAATTGCAGCCATAGGGAGGTGTACAAAGTCCAATGGCAAGGTTTACCGCCATAATCACACCAAAGTGAATGGGATTGATTCCCAAAGCTCTGACGGTAGGCATTAAAATGGGTGCTATGACGATAATGGCAGGAACTGTGTCCAAAAACAATCCAACAACCAGTAATATTAAATTTATAAAGAGTAAAACCACCAGGGGATTGGTTGATACTGTGGTTAAGAACTCCGTAATCATCTGTGGCACTTTCTCATAGGTCATAAAGGTTGAGAAAACCGTTGAGTAACCAAGTAAAAATGACGTGATACCATTTAATACGGCCGTATCTAAGAATACCTGCTTTAAACCATCCATAGTTAAATCTTTATATACAAATAAACTGATGATAATAGAATACACTACGGATATACAGGCTGCCTCTGTAGGAGTAAAGGCTCCGGAATAAATCCCGCCTAAAATGATAACTGGCGATAGTAGAGCCCAAAAACCATCCTTAAGACTTTTACCAATCTCAGAAAATCTATATTTCATGGCTTCTTTTATTGGAACTTTCTCATCATCTTCGGTTCTTCTTTTTTCCTTTAAGTCTACTCCCTTGATTGTGCATATAATTATATTGGCAGCTAAGAACAAAAGTCCTAGAAGTATTCCCGGTAATATACCTGCAAGAAAGAGTTGAGGAATAGATACACCCGTGGTAGCTCCATAGAGCACAAAGGATAAGCTGGGAGGAATAATCGGGCCTACAATACCACCAAAGCAAACTACTGTGGCAGCATAGGCAGGATCATATCCCTTCTTCTTCATCTCGGGAATCATCATACCACCGATTGCTGAGGTGGTGGCCATTCCTGAACCCGATAGTGCACCAAAGAACATACATGAAATAATGGTCACACTGGCGATGGCTCCATTTACAAAGCTGATTAGGGTGGAAGCAAAGTTAACAATTTTCTTTGCAATGCCACCGGTTGACATAATAAGCCCGGCTAACATGAAAAAAGGAATAGCCATAACTGTAAAGGAGAATATACCGCTATATGCATATTGGGCATTGATAGCCATGTTTAAATCCGAGAAAAACACCATGGAGAACATCGTTGCGCCACCAATTGCAAATCCTACGGGGACACCTATTAGTAATAGTACAAATAATACTATAAATAAACTACCTATTGCCATTATAGACTCTCCCCTTCTGGTATGGTATCTTTATCACTTAAGGATTTTATAGATTCTATAAAATAAACCGTTGCTCTAAGTATAAATATTCCACAACCCAATACTAGTGATAAGTAACCCCAAGCCGTACTAATTTTGATTCCCGCATAGGGCGTAGTTTTTTGAATACCAATCATCATAATACCGTAGTATAGTGTGATCCCACAGATTATTATCAAAACTAACTCAGACAATGCCTCTGAAATGATTTTCCATTTTGGGGGCAATTTATCTACTACAAGGGTAATTCTTATATGTTCTTTTCTTCTATGGCCGATACTTATTCCAATCCAAGAAAGCCAAACAAATAAGAATTTACCAAGTTCTTCTGACCATGAAGACGAGTTATTAAACACATATCTCATTACAACTTGAAAAAATATGATTCCAACCATAGCTGCAAACATAACTATAAGTGCTGTATCTTCGATTTTATTTAGTGTTTTTATAATTTTGTTTTTCATTTTATACCATTATATATTTAAAAATATAATGTTCTTTCTCCTTCCATATAGATAAAATGCCTAAGTAATAATATACAATCCAAGGATGTTGAAGCAACATCCTTGGATTATTTAGATAAGGCTGTTTTCTATTAAATTATGGGCGAGTTGCCAACCATTTTTCTATCATTTCATCGCCAACAATGTTACGTTGGTAATCATAGACCGGTTGTACAGCTTCTTGGAATGCTTTTATTTCATCATCGGTGAGAGAGTACACTTCTGCGCCCTCATCTTTAAATCTTTGAATATAGCCTTGCTCTTTGGCAAATTCTTCGGCTCTTTGCTTTTTAGCT
>JAAYGQ010000130.1 GCA_012727635.1 Tissierellia bacterium
ATTTCAAAATCAAGATGGCTTAAAACGTCTTATATGATTGCAGTAACAAAGTGGGAAGATGATTTAATAAGTGAAAAAAGATATAATGAAGAAAAAGAGGAGGACATAAAGCTAGATCGTTTTGTAGAATTTTGGAGAAAAGAGATAGCGCCTATGACTCTTCGTCATTCAACACAAGTGACATACAACGATTTAATAGATAGAATCATTTTGCCCAATTTGGGTCACATTTATTTGTCAAAAATCACACCGACCATGGTGCAAAAAATGATTAATGAGCAAGCAGAAAAAGGGCTCTCAAAACGGACAGTCAAATACCCTCTTCAAGTTCTAAGCTCTATTTTCTCCCACGCTATTAGACTTGGTAAGATCAGAGACAACCCTTGCGCAAGAGTAGTACTTCCTAATACTGAACAACAAAAGAAAATAGAATTAGAAAATAAAAAATTACCAAAATTATTTAATAAAGAAGATTTACGAATAATGATTAATGCTGTAAAAGATGAGCAACTGAAATATCAGACTATATTCTTTTTAGCTTTATCTGGTGGATTAAGGCGTGGAGAAATACTGGGGCTCAAAATAGATGATGTTAAAGACAAAGGCGTGATGATAAATGAAGCCAAAAATATATCTTCAGAACGTTTCGTTACTCTAGACGATGCTACAATGAAGCTCCTAAGGCTTCAAAAGGCAGAAATAGTCAAGATTAGCTCAAGCCTTGAACACAATGAAGGATGGCTATTTATTCAGGCCAATGGGCGCAAAATGGGCAAAGGAACACCAAGACAGTGGTTAATAAGATTAATTAAACAAATAAATAAAAAAGGCCATGATATTCCAGTTCTTCCTATTCATGCTTTAAGACATACTAATGCGACGATCATGGTGGCATCTGGCATTGATATTAAGACAGCATCCCAAAGGCTAGGCCATTCAAATACCACCATGACTATGGAAATATATGCTCATATGCTCAAAGAAAAAGAAGAATCTGCAGCTTCAGCACTGGATGATTATTTACACGAATTGTAAATACATGGCATTTACATGGCATTTTAGCTAAAAACGTCAAAAATATTAACAATATAAGAAAACAAAAAAAGCCTGTAACCTTTGTGATTACAAGCTTCTTACCTGGCGCGGCTGGAGGTATTCGAAACCCCGACCTCTTGATTCGTAGTCAAGCACTCTATCCAGCTGAGCTACAGCCGCATACCCTGGTGCCCAGAGCCGGAATCGAACCAGCGACACGTGGATTTTCAGTCCACTGCTCTACCGACTGAGCTATCTGGGCATATTACATGGTGGGCCTTCAGGGACTCGAACCCCGGACCGCCCGGTTATGAGCCGGATGCTCTAACCAACTGAGCTAAAGGCCCCCTTCTATCCTAAAATAATGGCAGGGGTGACAGGACTTGAACCCACGACACGCGGTTTTGGAGACCGCCGCTCTACCAACTGAGCTACACCCCTCCGTAAAGGAGAAGATGGCGGAGAAGGAGGGATTTGAACCCTCGCGCCCCTTTCGAAGCCTACTCCCTTAGCAGGGGAGCCTCTTAAGCCACTTGAGTACTTCTCCAACTGTATGGTACTTGGCGGAGAGG
>JAAYGQ010000010.1 GCA_012727635.1 Tissierellia bacterium
AGAGCTCCCAAAGGCAGGTGAGGGCGTATGCTAGGTATAATCCCAATAATGTTTTTGTTTTTAACACTAGTAAATCTTTATATTTTAGTCTATGCCTTTACTCAAAGCAAAAGGTGTAAGATCTGCCATATTGCTCTTGGATTTACTTTGCTTACATTTATCATACTGTATTCACTAACTATGGATATTTCACTAGTAGTTAATAGAAATGTCCTACTTATCATGATAAAAAAGTTTCAGAGCCTACCAGTTAATATATACATTATTATCTTTTTTCTTATATTGACTGGATCTATTAATTTGTTATATAAAGAAAAGAAATCTTTGAAAGAATCTATTACAAGAGCATCTATTAAAGAAAGTATAGATAATTTACCAATGGGCCTATGTTTTTCAACAAAGAATGGTATTGTTCTTCTTTCCAATAGGTCCATGAACCAGCTATGCCATAAGATTACTGGCAGTGAACTACAGGATGGAGAATTCTTCTGGGAAAAAGTCATGGAAAAGAGAAGAAAATTTGAGGATAGCTTGGAGGTAACCGGGCAGATTCATATTTTGCAGCTTAACAATGGGGAAACTTGGTCCTTTTCCCGAAACCCAATTAAAGTGAATAATAAAGATGGGGTGCAAATAACTGCTACTAACATTACAGAATTATTTGGACTAAGGTCCCAATTAAAAAAGAAAAACCTTGAATTTATGAAGATGAATAGCCGCCTACATCAATATAGCGAAAATCTATCCCATATCAAGTCAAAAGAGGAAAGACTAGCTACAAAAACCCAACTACATAATGAATTAGGCTATATCCTTCTTGCAACAAGGAGGGCTTTGGCAAACAAGGAACTAGATAAAGAAGGACAATCAATACTGGCCTTATGGAAGCAAAATATCGCTGCTCTATTAAGTGGAAGGGGACTAAAAGAAAAAAATGCCTTTGAAGAACTACTAGAAGCTGCCCTTGATATAGGTATAGAATTGAAACTAAAAGGGAAATTACCTCAAGAAAGTGAAAATAAAGATATTGTCTTAAAAGCTGCTATAGAAGCACTCAACAATGCTGTCCGTCACGCTGGGGCTACGAAGCTTAACTTAACCATAAAGGAAGTGGAAGAAGAATATACTATAGAACTAACTAATAATGGTATCTTGCCTAAGGAAGAAATTATAGAGGGTGGAGGCTTATCGGTACTTAGAGAAAGGGTAGAAGGACGAGGTGGAAAAATGGGGATTGACATAGAACCTATTTTTAAACTATGGATAAGATTCCCCCAAGGAAGGGAGGTTGATACTTATGATTAGAGTATTGATAGTTGAAGATGACCCTATGGCACAAAAACTGTTAGAAAATTTTATAGAAAATAGCGGAAGATATAAGGTAATAGGTTCCATAGCTAGTGCAGGATTTGCAGAAACCTATTGCCTCAAGCATTCTGTGGATTTGATTTTGATGGATGTATGTACTGCTTTAGGAGTAAGTGGTTTAGAAATTTCAGCAAAAATCAAGAAAATCAAACCTGATATTAAAATCATCATCATCACCAGTCAACCTGAATGTGATTTTATAAATCGTGCCAAGACTGGAGGGGTGGATAGCTTCTGGTATAAATCCTCAGATGAAAAAGAAATCCTAGAACTGATGGATAGGACAATGGCAGGGGAGTCCATTTATCCCGACTGCACACCAAGCCTACAAATAGGCTATGCTTGGAATACAGAATTTACCCCTAGGCAACTAGAAGTCCTTAGAGAACTTACCAGCGGGGACACCAATGGGGAAATAGGAGAGCGACTTGGCATATCTGCCAACACTGTTCGTGACTATATTCAACAAATGCTGGAAATGACAGGACTACAAAACAGAACCAGCCTTGCAGTAGCAGCAGATAAGAGTGGCCTTGTAAACAAAAATTATTAAAATGTCATCCCGACCAACTTGGTGGGATCTTATTTAACCCTATGGGAAATCATAGGGTTAATTTTTTTGAAAATAAATATGCCTACCCCCTACATTTGTAGGATGTGCTTTCCAAAATAAACCTATAAAATATATGTACAATGCTAGATTTATATCTATTCATTTTTTAAAGAACTGGGGGTGATATCGCTTGAGAACCATTGTCATAAGTATGCAAAACAATTTACTGGCCGGAGCCATTGTCAAATACCTGATAGAAAGGGGGGAGTTGATGCCAGAGAAAATCCTAGACCATAGCAGGAAGGATGAACCCTATCTTAGTTGTGAGGCCTTAAATGCAGATGTAGTCTTAATGGAAATTTCACGACTACCAAATTTTACACTAAACAGGCGAATAGAAACTGCTAAAAAGCTTAGAAAGACCTTACCAAAATGTAAAATTGCCCTACTTTGTGATGAAAATGCAGACCCTGATATAGCAGACAAAGTAAAGGATGCAAAGATGATGGGTCTCATAGATGGGTTCTTTTATTCCTCAGTTACAGGAGAATATATCTCTGCTGCACTGGATGCCTTGTAAGAAGAGAATATTTTCAATTAATTTCTATAACAAATCAAAGACAAAGGAGGGATTTATCATGGGCAAAAACTTAAAAAGGGATTTAAGTGACAAAGTAGTTGCTAAAGAAATAGACAAGGGATTTAAAAGACCTGTAGAACCACCGGTAAAAGATATTTCTATACCGAAGGTTCCTGATTCTTCTCATAGAAATCCTGCAAAAGATATTCAAAAGACAGAAGATGATATTAGAAAAAGATAGATTGTAATATTAAGTGCAACAGTCCAAAAAGTTAAAACTCATTAGGAAGCTTCGTGTAAAATAGATTTACCACTAAACTATTCACGGAGGGCCCCCTAATGAG
>JAAYGQ010000131.1 GCA_012727635.1 Tissierellia bacterium
TGATTCTAGCCCCCAGGGGGGAAAGATTGGCTTGGGACAAATTTACCGCTTCAATCCCCGCAAAGACTCCGTAGGTGGAAACCATGGCAATCAGGGAGTAGAAAATAACTAGGATTCCCTTGGCCTCTTGATTTTGGCCCGATAGATAATCGACATTAAAATCTATATTTTCTATGGACTCACCCAGAGCCATGGTTTGTAGGATTTGGTCAGCAATCCCTTTTATAATGGTTTGACCTAAACCGGACCGGTCCACCACTATATTTAAATCTGATTGAATGAATCCATCTATTTTTTCGGAGTCCAGGCTGGTGGCAATATCCTTTTCTTCTACTAGAATTACATTCAGTATATCGATGTCTTCTAATATGAAGAGATAGGGATTGTCCTGGCCAAGGCCTACATTAATGGGCTCTAGCTCTAAGTTGGTGATTCCGCTAAAGGTTACAAAGAAAAATGTGGCCAATATAATGGGATACATCAGGCCCCAAAAGGTAAAATCCAGATCTCTAAACATGTTTTTACCTTGGTATAGGATGTTTCTATATAAATCTTTCATATTTATTCTCTTAGCTCCTTCCCTGTTAGTTCTAGAAATACGTCGTTTAAACTGGGAAGTTGACTGTAGAGTTTGGTGTAAATCAGTTCATTGCTTCTGATAAAGTCCAGTAAGTTTGAAATGTTATTGATTCCGTTTTCAAATTTAATGGTGTATTCACTATGGGTTTTCTCAATATCGATAACATGGGGAATGACTCTTAGTTTGTCCGTTACATCTTCTTCTAGGTTCTCAAATCCTACGATAATCTTTTCTCTAGTGCTGATCATGGATTTGAGTTCCTGTAGGGTTCCAGTTACAAGGGACTTGCCCCGATCCATAATGATAATCCTGTCGCAGAGCATCTCGGCTTCTTCTAAATAATGGGTGGTATAGATAATGGTACTGCCATCCCGGTTGAGTCTTTTGATGCCTTCTAAGATAAAGTTCCTACTCTGGGCGTCTACGGCTACGGTGGGTTCATCGAGGAAGATCAGCTTGGGCTTGTGGGATATACCACAGGCAATGTTGAGGCGTCTTTTGAGTCCCCCGCTGAGCTTTTTCGGAAAAAACTTTTTGTATTCACTCAGGCCTACAAATTCGATGGCTTCGGCTACATACTGCTTTCTTGTACTGCTATCATCAATATAAAGTCCGCAGAAATAGTCAATGTTTTCTTCTACGGTTAAGTTTTGAAATACGGACACTTCCTGGGGCACTATACCTATATCTTTTTTTAGTGCATAGGAATTTGGTGTCATTTTCTGTCCAAATACCTCTATACTCCCTTTGTCAATTTTTAATAGAGACAAAATGCAGTTTATGGCAGTGGTTTTACCGCATCCATTGGGGCCTAGGAGCCCTAATATTTCGCCTTCTCTTACTTCCATGTTGAAATGATCCAGGGCGATAAGCTCTTTATATCGTTTGACTAAGTTTTCTACTTTAACAATCATTTTTTCCACTCCCCTTTCTTTATCTTCATTCTATCAACTATATATAGCGACAAGTAGTGTGGAGAGTCACGATTCTTTATGACATTTGTCATGAAAGATTGCATTATCCCAATTTAAATATATAATTGAATTCTATAGACCAAAGGAGATTCAATGAGAATGTTTACAGAAAAATCCATTATTACGGCCCTGTGCCTTTATGCCACCTATGCCTTTTTAGAGGGCGTAGATTTGGTTGCTCTTTTCCTTCTCTCTCTTCTTCTTTCTGTGGCCCTAGACCTTTCTGTAAATAAAAAATATAGATATGTTTTCTATATCCTTTTCATCTTACTGGTTTTATATCATCCTGCTTTTATATTCTACCTGCCCCTTATTTTTTATAATCTCTATTTAGATTTCAAGTACCTAAGTCTCTTCTCTCTACTGCTACTCTTTATAAATTTTCCTCCTATGGTTTTAATCATTTCTTTTCTTTCCCTTTACTTTTCCTACTCCACCGACAAGGTGGAAACCATGGTCATCCAGCATAGAACCTTAAGGGATGATCTAAGAGAGGACACTCTGATGCTTAAAAAATATAATGAGCAGCAGACTCTGGATAGAGAAAAAAATATACACATCGCCATCCTTACGGAAAGAAATAGGATTGCTAGAGAGATTCATGACTCCATTGGCCACGCCATCAGCAGCAGCATTTTGCAGGTACAGGCTCTTAAAGTCATATCTGATGACGAGGCTAAGGAGCCCCTGGACCAGCTTCAAAACACCTTAAACGATGGCATGAATGACATTAGAAAAAGCCTTCAAGGTCTCAGAGATGAATCCCTAGACTTAAAAGCTCGCATTGAAAGTTTAATTGATGATATACCCCATATGGCTGTGGAGTTTATCTACCACTTAGATGAGGATATGGATTACAATTTGAAATTTGATGTTCTCTCCATCGTAAAAGAAGCCATTACCAATACAGTTAAGCATTCCGATGCCACAAGTTTAAAGATTAGTTTACTAGCGCAACCAAAGTTCTATAATTTAATAATAGTTGACAATGGTACCATTAAACCTCTTTTTGAACATAAAGGCATTGGCCTTGATTACATTACAGAAACGGCCAATAAATATGACGGTCACTTTAACTACAATTACGAAAAGGGCTTCAAAATGCACATTACCTTGATGAAAGGAAACTAAGATGAATCTTATAATAATTGATGATGATTATCTTGTGGTAAATGCACTAAAAACCATTCTGGAGTCCAGTGGGATGAATGTTCTGGCAATAGGCTATAGCGGAGAGGAAGCATTAAAACTTTTTAAAAAGCACAAACCCGATATCGTTCTTATGGATATCAGAATGAAGGGAATGAGCGGAATCGAAGCTACAAGAGAGATCCTAAAAATAGATAATAAAGCGAAAATTCTTCTTATTACTACCTTCCAGGATGATGAATACATAAGAGAAGCTTTATCTCTTGGATGTAAGGGATATATCTTAAAGCAAAATATAGATAGTATTATCCCCTCTATCAGTGCTGTCCACTCTGGGAATATGGTTTTTGATAGCCAGATCGTATCCTCGATAAGAAGGTATAGGGAAAAGGATATAGAGGGAGAGCTCTCAGAAAGAGAGATGGATATTCTAAAACTGCTTGCTGATGGTCTAAATAACAAAGAAATTGCAAGTAGTCTTTATCTTAGCGAAGGTACCATTAGAAATTATATTTCTACTATGCTAGATAAACTAAACCTTCGGAATAGAACGCAGCTTGCAATTTATTACTATAAATCTAAGTTCGACGTAGAGGATAAGTGATTTTTTGACTCGTATGGCAATTAGATCTATTCTAAAGGCGGATAAGCATGAATATAATCCATTTTCGTGTTGACTTCCCTGCAATAAAAAACTTTGAAAGTAACTAGGTTTTTATGCCCAAGAGGACTAGGAAAACAAATAGGTTAGAAGCCCAGTTTCCATTTAGGGTAAATTAATATGACTCTACTTTAAGCCTCATTTATCTGGATTCGCCAGTCAAATATTACCTCCACTAAGGTAAAATCCTAGGCAAAAAAACAAGCAAAAAAGCCTTTGCTTGTTTTCTCTTTTTTAGATAAGTGACTCTCTTGAGTTAATCCTTTAGATCTCTTCTTCTTAGAGAGGATCAAAAATCTATACTTAAGCAAGCGTTTCTCTGCCTTTTTTATGTGCTGTGATTTTTATCTTGGCGGTAGATAGCCCTCAAAATTTCAAATCCTAACTTGGTTAAAGACACTAATCTATAGACCTTTTTATAGGGAAAGGAACTAGCTCGCTTTTTCAATAGGAGGAATTCTATTATCAATCCTAAATTGTAAAATTAAAAAGGCATCTACTTTTCACCCACTATCTTCTACCAAAACAATACCCTCTCTTACAGACTGAAGTTTTTTTTGTTCTTGTCGGAAAACTCAACTTCAAGGGATATAGGGAGTTTTCCTCCCACTAAAGCCAGGTTTTAATTCTATTTGCAAAAGCCAGCTCAATAAGGAGATTTCCTCTGTTATAATGTCCTTTAGAAGAAGAGCCTTGGTCCTGGTCTTTTAAGGCGGGTCTTTTTTACTTTAAGTCATAAAGTAATCTAGGAAGTTGCTTAATATAAAAGGAGAAATCACAAAATGAAAAATTGGTTGCAAGACTTGCAAAACAAATTACAGCTATGGATGCAGGGAAAATACGGCCTAGACAATCTTTCGAAAAGTTTGTTAATCCTCTCTTTGGTTTTTTTATTATTATCACCCCGCTCCTCTATCTTTAATCTTATATCTCTTATTATCTTGGCCTTTATAACCTTTCGTAGCCATTCAAAGGATATTGCAAAGCGTCAAGGTGAACTAAGGGCCTATCTCCTATTCACAGGAAAAATAAAACAGTTCTGGAATCTTCAAAAAAATAAAATTCGTCAAGGCAAAACCCATAGATACTTTAAATGTCCCAATTGCAAATCGAATTTTCGCGTCCCTAGAGGCAAAGGAAAAATAAGAATTTCTTGTCCTAAATGTGGCCATCAAATCATAAAAAAAACCTAGTCTTTTACAAAGCTATCTAGATCCCAATGAGAATAAAAACAAAACATGCAAGGAGCTATATATGGATAAACACAATGAAGATCTTTTATTTGCCGAAAAAATGAAGTCCTTAAGTAATGAAAAAACTCTGGACTGGATCGAGAAAAAATCAAAAGACTTCGTGAAAAACATGACCTATTATCGATGTGCGATAATGGAAATCGAAACAAAATTCAATGTACTCAATGAAGAATTTTCTTTAGAGCATGACCGCAACCCTATAAGTTCTATTAAGACAAGACTCAAAGGGCCCCTAAGCATAAAAAATAAATTGGAAAGACAGGGCTTTCCCCTAAGTGTTGATGCTATGACAGAAAACTTAAACGACATTGCCGGAGTTCGGGTGGTATGCTCTTTTAAAAATGATGTCTATCTCCTCGCAAAGGCCCTACTTCAGCAAGATGATATTGAACTTATAAGAGAAAAAGATTATATCAAAAATCCCAAATCCAATGGATACAGGAGCCTTCATTTAATTGTGGCAATACCCATTTTCCTAGCCCATGAAAAACACATAATGAAGGTCGAAATCCAGCTGCGCACCATCGCCATGGATTTTTGGGCAAGTTTAGAGCACCAATTGCGATATAAAAAAATAAATGAATTTACCGAGGAAATGATGCAAGAGCTTTATGAATGCGCAGAAGAAAGCGATGCACTAGATCAAAGAATGGATAGGTTACGAGTCAGTGCTGATTCTTCCTACTAAAAAAAATGCTGTTATCCTTGTCTTAACTTCCAACTTTTTACAATTGGGCTCTTCTAGCTAATCTACTCTAATGGGTTTATCTTCCTTTACTATACTCTTTTCGAGGTGATTGAAATTCTTTCTAAAAAACTATTGGAATATTATGATGAAAATAAACGTGATTTACCCTGGAGGATGAATCCCAATCCCTACCGCATATGGGTCTCGGAGATTATGCTTCAACAAACTAGGGTTAGCACAGTAATCCCCTATTATGAAAACTTTCTTGACGCTCTGCCCAGGGTGGAAGATCTTGCAAGGGCTGATGAAGAACTTTTACATAAACTTTGGGAGGGACTGGGTTATTATTCTCGTGTGCGAAATATGAAAAGAGCGGCCCAGCAGATCTTGGAAGATCATCAAGGAAGATTGCCTGAAAGCTACGAAGGGCTAATTCAGCTACAGGGGATCGGTCCCTATACGGCAGGGGCCATTGCTTCTATAGCTTTTAATAAAGTAGTTCCTGCTATTGATGGAAATCTTCTTCGCATATACAGCAGGCTTCACTGCATTGAAGAGTCTATTGACCTAGGGAGAGTTAAAAAAGAAGTTTTTGCTCTTGTCTTAGAAGACATTTCAAAAGACAGGCCTGGCGACTTTAATCAAGCCCTTATGGATGTGGGCAGCAGCATCTGCCTGCCCAAAAACCCCAAATGCCATATTTGTCCTATTGGGGAGTTTTGCCAGGCCTTTAAGGAAAACAGGCAAAGGGACTTTCCCCTTCGTAAGATTAAAGCTGTCCAGAAAAAAGAAAACTGGACCTTTATCATCTTAGAAAAAAGAGGAAAATTCCTCATTAAAAAAAGACCTCCCCAAGGTCTTTTAGCCGGTCTCTGGGAGTTCCTTCCCTTTTTTTCTCATTTAAAGGAAGAAGAAGTGAAAATCCTTATAAAGGAAAAAGGATACACTTTTAAAACAATAAAAGAACTAGATTCTAGTCAGCATGTCTTTAGCCATAAGATTTGGAACATGAAAGCCTATTTGGTCGAAGTAGAAGACCAGTCTCTTGTTATGGAGGATATGTCCAGCTACGACTCTTTTTGCTGGGCGAGCCCCGAAGAAATCAAAGAAATTTACCCTTTTTCTTCTGCCATGGGAAAATATGTAAAGGAAGTTCTCTCAGATAACCGATAGAAAGTGAAAGATAAGACCGAAATCTCTTCTAGGTTTTTAAAAGCCTAAAGAGAATCTTTTATTAATTTCCGAATCTTTTTTAAACCCTTCTTGCTTAAATCCAGAAAAAGCTGACAGGAGTTTTAGAATAAAAGCCGTCTTATAAAAACATAAAAAAGACTCTATCTTCTTTTCAGAAAAGAAAATAGGGCCTTTTACGTTTAGGGGGAAAGGCTCCTGATGTCCTAAATACTTCTGAACAAAGCATATTTACGCCTGAATATTAATAAGCACCAGGGCGATTAGCGTTAAAAATATGGCTACTTGGTTTTTCCTAGAGATCTTTTCTTTAAATATTAAAAATCCCCCTATATTAATAAGTACAATACTCCCCGCGCTATAAATTGGGAAGGCTACAAAGGTTTTTAATGTAGCCAGGGAAAGTATCAAAAAATTGGAAGAAAACAGATTTGGGTTCGTCAACACTTTTCCGGACACTGGCTAAGCGACACTCGATAAAACCCTTTGCGTATAGCGGTTTAACCACTGTATCGGGCTAAGATAATCTAAACGTTTTTGTATGCGACGTGTGTTATAAA
>JAAYGQ010000132.1 GCA_012727635.1 Tissierellia bacterium
ATCAATTCCCGACCGACGAGTCGGTCACTACTCATTATAGCTAATTCCAAATTGGCAGGTCAACAGAATCAAGGTGGAGTTTTAGCAAGCAGACAGTTTTAAGATAAGCTATAATAACATAAAATTTACTCAATAAATTAAGGAGTGATAAAAAATGAAAAAAGTTTCTTTCATAGTCATTATACTAATATTAGCTATTTTTTCTGCTACCATGGCTCACGCTTCAACCCCTCTTTCCTTATACATAAATGGTAAAGCAGCAAAATGTAATCCTGAGCCACAACTTGTAAATAATACCACTATGGTGCCGCTTCGTTTCATTGCTGAAGAATTAGGGGCAGATGTTACTTATGACCCCATAAGCCGCAGAATTGACATATCCACCTCATCACCACAAAACGTCATTAATTTAAATGGTATAAAGACTACCTGGCCTTATTGGGAAGAAGAAGGGGATTTGTACTTAGAATACCGGAACGCTATAGAATTACTGCGAAACAAATTCAAAAGTCCGTGGTACTCAGTCTCTTTCTATCCCAATTCCCAAACGCTATTTATCAACAATTCAAAATATACAGTAATAACAAAGGAAATAGATGGTTATACCTTACTTTCCTGTAATAGTTTAATGAAGAATAAAGTAATTAAACTAAATTGGGATCCAAGTAATGCAGATCTTACCGTTTTAGAATAAATAAGAGGGCACATGCCCTCTAGTTTTGCGGAGCCATTTACTTATCCCTATTGTTTCCAGTCTTGCTCATTGAATACCTCTTTACTTGTTAAATAAGCGAATTCCGCCTTAGCTTGTGCTAGTTGTGATTTTAGTTTAATTAATTGGACTTCAGCAGCTTGTGCCTTCAGCTGGGCGGAAGACAGGTCTTGTTCGCCAGTTATTCCATTCTTGGCAATCATCCCAAGTTCATATCGCAAATTCGCGAGGGCAAGTTCTTTTTCTGCAATTTTAAGATTTACTTCTGCAGACTCAATTTGTCCTTCCAATAAATCAATAGTATGGTATAGCCCTTCGATAATTACTCTGGCGTCCTGTTTAGCCTGCTCATAATCGATTTCTGCCATATCTAAATCTATTTTTTGCAGGTCTGATGGAAGGTTAGGTATAACCCAATTTTGCTTGCTTTTTTCTATATCTAATAATGCCTCTTTACTCCAGACTAAAACAGATTCCGACATGCTTCTTGCTAGTTCTGTAGATAGATCTTCCCTATCATATGTAGTTATGACTGGCTCACTAATAAGTTGAGGTTGCCATTCATTGCTCTTGTTTAATATTTGTCTTAATTCAGCTATTGATGATCTATAGGCAGATTCCGCCGCCAGATAATCCTGTTCGGCTTTATTTTTGGTGAGTTTAAACTGTTCGTAATCATATGCTGATGATAGACCGATCGAGTTAGCTAGACTGTTAATAGAAGCCCTTTCTTGTATATTCTTGTAGGTTGCATAGGCAAGTTGCATACTCTTGTAATCATTCAATGCATTAGTGTATGCTTTTATAACTTCTTTAGCAATGCGATTCTTTTCCAGTTTTTCAGTTTTTTTGGCCGCTGTTAGGCCAATTTCAGCTTGTTGATACGTATTAAAAACTTGCTGATATGCTGGAACTACTAATCCTCCAGTTGGAATCCATGTTACAGCCTCTAAAGATTTATCGCGGGCAATTTGTGCTCTGTCTACTTCCAGTTTTGCCTTCCGCAACGCCGGATTTTTATCCCAAGCAATCTCGATTGCTTCTACTATAGATAATGGATTTCCATTACCGGTTGAGGTCGCCTGAGCAGAAACTTCAAGTGGTGTGCAAAGTGTTGCAAATAAAACAACCATAATTATGTAAGCTAATCTTTTCATATTGCCTTCACATCCTTTGTTCCCTAACCAATGGGTCAGTCGATTGTCTCAATTATAGGATTGCTTAAAGGTATTAGTCAAATAAAAAATCGGACCCCCGAAAGGAGGTCCGATTTTCGGTTAACTTAGACTACTGCTGGATTAAGACAGTACGGGTACCAGCATCCCAACCAACCTGGGCATCAAATGCTTCAGCCACATAACGTGCCGGCAGCATAGTGCGGTCGTTGGCGATTTCGGGAGCCACATCAGCAGTCTTGGCTTCACCGTTTACAGTGTAGCTGGTGCTGCCAATGGTGAATACCACAGTGGTGTCATCCTTGGTCAGGGTTACTGTCCGTGCAGCATCATCCCATACTACTTCTGCACCCAGAGCTTCGCCTAAATAACGCATCGGTACATAGGTGCGGTCGTTCTTGATGTACGGAGCTACGTCCATAACCTTCATCAGACCATTTACAGTGTAGATGTTGGAGCCAATGGTAAAGCTGGTAGTTCCACCACCCTGAGCCGGAGTAATGGTTGTAGCAATAACTACATCGCCAGCAGATACGCGACTCCAAGTAGGTGTGTCAGCTGCTTGAGCAGCGGCGTCTTTATAGTATCCTTCATCCAGAGCTGAGCTGCCAGCTGTATTCGCGGCTACATCGCCCTCTACATAGGCAAGGGTTGCTAATACTGGACCTTCTGGTACAGTGCGGTTCAAAGTTAAGTATACTTCACTTACTTTGATTACACTTGGTTTAGTGCTGTTGTACTTAATATTGATTTCCAGAGCGTTTCCACCTGCGATAGTCTTGTAAGAATCAATCTCCAGATTGCCTTCTTCAACAGTTACCACGGGTTTCTTGGCAAAGTATACACCGGGATCCAGTTCAACAAGAATCCTATCACGATTGGTTTTCTTCAGAATTGCTCCCTTAACGGTTTCAGTAATGTAGAAATCAGCAGCTTTCTGGTTCATTTCACCGATAATAACACCGGGGCCTTTTTCAGGATCGGCAGTAAGCTCAACAGCTTTAACGCACTCAGCTACTACTACAGTTCCTTCTGCACCTGCACTACCAGAGATGGTAAGCTCGATGGGACCGCTAAAGCCGGGTTCTACATAAATATGACCGTCTTTCAGCTCTAATTCGGCCGCTGAAGTTCTGTCTACTCCTTGTTTTACAGTGGCCTTAATAGCTCTTAGCTTTGAGCCATTTACGAAAGTAAAGTTATCGATTAATTTACTTCCGCTTACATTTTTAACCACTGGCAACTTATTGGGAACCCACTTGCAACCAGCGGGAAGCTCAATTACAACGGTTCTATTCTGCACCAAGCTGTTAGGAATAGTTTCTTTGATAGCAAAGGTTCCAATTTTTTGCACATTGTGGCCTGCAATAACTTCTGTCGTGGTTTTCTCAATCAATTCAATTCCATATTCACCGTAATTAGCGACTACAACATCTTGACTGGTTACATTTGAATTGGTCTTGGAGGATACATTAACTTCAACTTCGCCTAACTTGGCAGTGTCGTCAACATTTATAGACAGGAAATCATTTGTAGTAGCGGCATTACCATCATCGCTACCGATTACGATTCTACCAGGGGTGGTTTGGGCGGTTGATTTTACAAAACCAGCACCAATTTTGAGCTCCATTAATTGATCATCTTGGCGGTTAAGTGTGAAATTAGCATCCTGGCCAGTAAATCCCCATCCGCCTTTTACTATTACACCAGCATGAGGTCCCCAGGAAAATCCGCTAGGTAAACGCAGTTCGATTACATCATTGGCTTTTAAGACCCCGGGGGTAGTTTCCACAATGATGATAGAATCAATGAAACCACCTGCGTCACTCAGATTCTTTACGCTCTTGGCCAATGTGTTGGTGTTGCCTTCACCTATTTTGGCTATGGTAGCAGTTCCCATTGGGAAAACAGCTCCAGAGGAGGCAAAAGTAACATCTAAGTTGCCGGAACCATTCTTGACTAATATTTTATTAAATTGAATTAAAAAGTCAGCTTTATTGTCTTTAAACGGGTCAGCAGGGGAAGCTGGATCTGGATTACGAGTAATCATGAGATCCCAAGTATTGGCACTGCTCTGTCTACCCACAATTTTTAGCTCACCGGCTTCCTGCTGGTCGGTTATAGCAGGAGGTAAGCTATCTGGTGAGAATGAAAGGCCTGAAGGCAGGCTTATAGTTAAGTACTCGGCATAACCTGTTCCTTCCTCGGGCAAAACCCTTTTATCAGGTATGGTCACTATTACTGAGCCTAGGTCCTGTGGATTATCAGGATCGGCAATAATAGAGGGTGCTGTCAGGGTTTCATAAGTAGCCGCTGCACTAGCTGTTCCTACACCGACGAACATAGTCATCAGCATAGCGAGAACCAGAATCAGCGATAGATTTCTGTTTCTTATCTTAATCACTTGTTTTCCTCCTTTTAGTTATTAATTAATAGAGATTATTCCTAGGTGTTCGGCACTGGGCCAACTTATAAAAGTGACTTCTATTCCCCCTTCCGCTGGAAGTGTGATAAATTTCAGGTGATCAGTGGAGGCCATGCATCGCCATGTTTTTCCCCCACTAGTTTACACATGGCTGATTTTATTGACGATCACCTGCACAAAAATGTTCCATCGTTTATTGGTACTAATAAAAAAGTTCCTCAAAAGGCTTAACAAATACCTTGAGGAACTTTTACTCCATTGATTATTTCTATTAAATATTGTTCAGATAATTTCTGGCTTCGTCGATTTTATGACGGATATCTTCAGAAAGTATCAGTTTCTTTCCATGCTTAGAATTAATTAATTTGTTTTGGTCTTCTATTTTCTTTTCAACATCGATCAATTCCTCCGCATAGTACCTGGCCGCTTGGTATTCACCCACATCTAAATATGCTTGCATTCCTTTCCAAAGAACCTCGGCCAGTAAATTGTAAGTAGTGATATCAAGAGGGTTAGACTTCACCCTTTGTACCGCCAATTGCCGGGTTACTTCAGGGTCTCCCATTAAGGCTGCTGCTTCTATTAGACGATTGTAGACTATAGTGTCATGAGGGGCCATTCTTCTTGCCTCTTCAATCTGCTCTAAGACTTGCTGACCTATCACTTGCCTTTCCGTTGATTTATCATGGCTTAGCAACTTAAAGTGTACAGCACCCAGATAAGCCAATTCTGCTTTATACCTAGCATTCTGTGAATCTAAGGCTGCCGCCTTTTGATAATTGATTAAAGCACTTAAATACAAATTGCTATCCTGACCTGGCAAGCTTCCAATAACCATCTTTTCCATAGCAGCATAGCCTTTTTCCGAATAGTTTATAGCCGACCAGTAAAGCAAACCCGTCAGGAAAAGTGTAACTGAAATTAGAGTAATTATAGCGTTTGTTAACAGCCTCTGATAATACGCAAATTTCTGAAATGATGGTTTTATAATATAACCACGATTTACTGCTGCAATCATAGCCCAATAAACTATAGCCATCGATGGTATAGAAAGGTCAAAATCAATTAAAGAATGAGATAGTAATGCAAAACTTGCGCATGCGAGGCCCCAATACAATATCCATTCATTGGAATTCGCCTTTTTTTGCTTTATTAAAACTAGGGAATATATGAAAGCAGCAATTATCAACATCCATGCTAAAAAGCCTATAGTTCCGCCTTCTATCCATACCTGCAAAAAGTGGTTATGGACCTCCGTAGTCCATAATAGATAGTCCTGGTACTGATGGTACAGGGCATTCCAACCTCCGGCTCCGGTTCCGTTAATGGGATAGTCCTTTACGATTTCCCAAGCCCAGCGGTTTAAATCCATACGATAAACATAACTGCTGTTTTCAAAATCAAGTAGCCCTGAAAGCTCTTGAGTAATATTCTGCTCTGTGAATAGCTTGTCCCCAACTACCTCTAAAGAAATTAAGATAAGTACTAACAGCAGGATTGTGCCCAACACAATCACTATAGTACCCCTAAGCCGGTAAAGGTATTCCAGTACTTCCCATAAGATAAATGCCGCCAATACTATCGCAGCACATATCAATAAATATTTAGCTGCGAAAGATGATTCGCTCGTGACTGCTGGATAAAACTTTTGGAAAGCCGCTGCTGCAGCAACCGATGCTGTAAGTAACCCATATATAGCTTTAAGTCGGTACACGCCTGGCATGCCAATCATCATTAAAACCGTGCCTGCCCCATATATCAACCATGCGCCCTTTGAGAAGGTAGCTAGAACAGTTAAGATCATAATAGCAATAGCTAGGAGATAGACAAACTTTGTTGCCCTATCCTTTTCCCGAGTCCATAAACCTGCCGCAATAAGGCTCATAACTGCCAGAAAAGCTGCCGTGGTATTAGAGTACTGTAAAGTAGAATATATAGCTCCTGCCTGAAAAGCCGCTGGATAGTCCGAATACCCTAAAGCAGCCATAATCCCTATCACAGCCACTCCTACTCCAGATGCAACCAGGACCCTAGCAAGGGCCTCAGCATCGGCAATGTTCCTAATGACATTACTAATAATTAGGTAAACTGCAAAGTAGTTCAATACTTTTAGAAATCCGTACCATGCCTCTCCTGGATGAACTGCTCCAATTAAGGAAATAAGGTAGGCTAAAGTGAAAACAGCTGCCGCCCAGTCCAAAGGTGTTCCTAAGAAAACCAAGTCGCGCTGCTGCCATTTCTTAACGACGACTAAAAAAAGAATTATGCCCGTTAGGACATGTGTAATGAACATTTCCTTTGGAAAGAAAAGTCCCTGGAAAAAAGGGGGATAAAAGATGAGTACTGCAGCTGCGGTAAGGCATATGAATGGCAAATATTCTAAAATCCCTCTATTAGTTATAGCTTCGGTTGCCTGGCTTCGGGCTGATTGTTTACGACCTTTTTTATTCTTGTTTTTTACCTTCCCCGCCATTGGCATTTGCTCCTGTTCACTTACTCTGTATCTGCATACTTTTAATCGTTTTATAATAACATCATATAACATCCAAACTTATTTTAACACTGGACAAGAAAGAGCGCTGCATAGAATACTGCTACCTGGGGCTTTAATGACTGCATAATCTAATCGGAACAGCGGCTTTGTTTTTCGTATCCGTAGCCTTATCTCATCTGCACAGTTAAGGGACACTTTAAATCTATCTCCACCGGTCCAATATGTAAAAGTTCGCTAATTTAGCATACTCCATTATCACCCATTTAGCATCCTGCCGCGTTCGCCACCAGGATTCGGCGTTAAAATTATCATAGGGAGTGGGACAAGATATAATCTCCACATCTTCTATTGCCCAACAGAAAACTATCGCTGATCGCCGGGAATGATATTTCGAACTTACCAACAAAATCTTATCTATATGCGGGTTATCCTGCAAATACCTGGATATTATCTGGGCTTCCTCCTGGGTACTCTTAGCATCCCCCGGAAGTATGATAAATGTATCTTCCGGCACCCCCAACTGAGTTCCTATCATCGCTTTTAACTCCACATCCCGCGGTACCTTTACTCCCCGGGATTCCAAGAGTTCATAACCAGGTTCCCAGTTTTCCACCATCAAAAT
>JAAYGQ010000133.1 GCA_012727635.1 Tissierellia bacterium
AATACATGGGCGCTTTCTTGGGCGCATCAGCAAAAAAGGCTTGGGAAATGAGTGGAAGAAAATACTAGTTATGATTTCTGCGGATTAGATTTTCCCTTCTTTTCTTGGCTAGAGCTGTGGTATAATCAGGAAGAGGTAAAATATGAAATATTTAGCAACTACCTCCTTCGGTATGGAAGGAGTTTTGAAAAACGAATGTGTATTACAGGGATTTACCATTGAGCAAGTGGAAATGGGAATGGTGGTATTTAGCGGTTCCTTAATGGATATGCTCCACGCCAATTTGACCCTTCGAACGGCAGAACGAATTTTTTGGGTTCTTGGAGAAGCAAAGCCTAAAACCTTTGATCAGCTCTACGATTTTGTAACGGCCTATCCCTTTGAGGATATTATGTCGGCCAAAGCAGAGATTATCGTCAATGCCAAGAGTTATCGTTCTACCCTTTATAGTCTTCGTGACATCCAAAGGATAACCAAAAAGGCCATCGTAGATCGCTATTTTAGAAAAAAGGGCCTGCGCTATCTCGACGAGACCGGTGCTCAGTATTCTTATCTTTTAAGAATTGAAAAGGATCAGGCCTACTTACTTTTAGACACCACTGGAGAACCCCTGCACAAAAGGGGCTATCGCCAGCAGCATAATCAGGCCCCCCTTCGGGAGAATTTCGCAGCGGGGCTTCTTCTTCTAAGCCGTTATTTTGGTAAGGGCGATTTTTGTGATCCCCTTTGCGGCTCGGGAACCATTGCCATTGAAGCTGCAATGATTGCCATGGATAAAGCTCCAGGACTTGAGCGAGGCTTTCAATGCGAAGAGTGGAAACTTTTGGATGAAAAAGAAAGCCGGATGTTGCGACATAGTTTAAGAGAACGAATCAAACCCGCAGAATTTAAAGTGATGGCCTATGATAACGACCCTAGAGCCATTACCATGGCTCGCCGCAATGCCAAAATGGCCAATGTAAAACTAGAGCTAAAAGTACAGGACCTAAGGGATCTCCAAGGACTATCGGGCGGAGGCACTTTGGTGACAAACATGCCCTATGGAGAACGTATGGGAACAGCCCAGGAAATACTGGTGCTTGAAGAGCTTATGGCCCATCAAGTGCAAAGCCTTGATACTTGGAGACTGGGTATTTTATCGGGAAGCCCGGATCTTTCTAAAAAGTTAGGCCGCCGGGCAAATAAAGTGCGTAAATTCTATAACGGACAATTGGAAACATGGTTTTATCAATACGATCCAACTAAGAGATGGTAATGAATAAAAGACGGCTGCGATTACTTATTCCTGCAGTCTTTCTTCTTCTACTTTTATTTTTCGGTGTAAGAGGGCTAATAAAAAAAGACAGTGCTCAAAGTGTGCCCCAACTTGAGGAAGATAGTCAGGAGCAAGAGCAGAAAAGTATAAAACTTACAATCCTATCGGAATTAAAGATGACCAAGGATCTTCGGGATAGCTTCGATGATGTTTTTACTGCGGATAATCTTGTAATGTACTATGAAAAAGGGGAGCTTAAAGTGTTCAATTTAGACAATAAGCCCCTGTGGTCACGTTCCTTTGATTCCAATCTTATCCTGGGAAAAAATGTTGCCAGGGTTCTTGTGATTGAAAAAAGCCGAGGTAATGTCTATCATTTTTCCAGTGACGGAGAACTACTTGGAAGTGCTCTTGGCCTGGGTGAAATAGAACAAGCCCAGCTTACCCAGGATAATCGTACCCTTGTATTTTTTAGAGACAATCGAAATATCTTGATTTTGGACCCCTATCTCCAGAGAGCTGGAGAAATTACTGTAGAGAGCGGGGCCATTATTAATTTTGCTGTTTCAACCAAGGACGAGCTAATCAGCCTTCTCACCCTGGAAGAATTAGAAGGAGAGCTGTTAAGTCGGCTTTATGTTTACTCCCTGGAAGGAAGACTTATTCAGACCCGCCGGGAAGAAATGCTTGCCTTAAATGTCTTCCATGCCGATAGAGATATGCTGATTGTGTACCAAAGGGGTCTGCAGTTTTTCGATGAATACTTGGATAAAAAGGGCGAATTCATTCCCACAAATAAAGTGAGCTTCTCGAAAAAAGAAGGCTCCCACCTTTATCTTGTTACGGGCTCGGCCAATCCTCTACAGGAAGAGGGAGAGCTGGAACTACTTTCTTTTTCTCTTTCTAACAGAACGCTTGAATTCTCTAACAAAATAACAGATAATTATGATAATATATACTCCAGAGGTGGTATGGTGCTGGCAAGCTATAAAAATACGCTGGATCTTTACGACCTTACAGGAAATCTGCTTCACCGTGAAGTCCTCTCCTATCCGATAAAAAAAGCCAAGCTTCTTGATGAAGATCGTCTGGCGGTTTTTGACGGGAGCCGATTCACACTATTTAAAATAGAATTTTGAGGTGTTTTATGAATTTAGCCGATGGAATTATTTTGTTTATGGTGGCCTTAAGTGTACTTTTTGGCTATCGAAAGAATTTAATCAGAAACTTTTTTGACTTTTTAGCCGTTATTGTTTCTCTTTATATTTCTTCTCATTTTTTTGGAGCCTTTGCAAGTTTTGTTGTCACAGTGCCAGGAGTAAGCCACTTGATGAAATTTATCAGTGGAACCATTATTTCTAAACTCCAATCCCTTGATAGTGAAACAGTTTTTACTCTGCAAGGAATGAAGGACTTAAATCTTGGGCAAGATTTTGGTGCTTTCTTTGAGAGAGGGAGTTTTTTTACAGAGAAAAGCGAGCTAGTGTTTAGTGAACTCTCCCTGGCCCTTGTGAGCAATGTAGCCGCTATAGTCCTCTTATTTATTGCCAGTCTTTTTGTGATTCATCTTATCGGAAGTTTTTTCGAAAATACAAATAAAATGGCTGGTCTTATGGGTATTGAGCGTCTGGGAGGTTTGGTGTTTTCTACCCTGCGGGGTCTTTCCTATGGCCTGGTGGTAGCTTTGATCGTCCACAATCTCGCTGGATTTTTTAATTCTGGCCTTGTCTATGATCTATATCATCAGTCAAGTTTTGCCACGATGTTTTATGACTCCGGCCTGCTCAAAGCATTGATTTGGTGATTTTATGCGCTTAGAACCGGGAGATCTTATCGAGACAAGAAAAGCTCATCCCTGCGGCTCCAAGGAATTTGAGATTCTAAGAAAAGGGGCCGACATTAAAATGCTCTGCAAAGGTTGTGGCAAAGAAATTTGGATAGAGCGTATCAAATTGGAAAAGCGCATTCGTAAATTAAACGGACAAAGACCTGAGGAATAATCAGGTTTTTTTATTCAGGAGGTACTATGCAGGGCATTCAACTTAGAGAAGGACTTAGAGAAATCCAAAAGACTTTTATCTACAGCTTAGTGGCTTTTTTAGCGATAGCATTTTTTTCTGGCCTTGCCCTTAAAAAATGGGAACCTTTTATTCAAGATTTTGTTCAAAGTTTTGTTGAAGGCAAGGAAGATCTTTTTTCCATCGATGGGCAGCTTCTTGCCCTGGGGCTCTTTAAAAACAACCTAAAGGCTGCCTTTTATTCCTTTGCCCTGGGCTTGATTCCCTTTCTCTTTCTACCGGGCTTTAGCATTGCAATCAATGCTGTGGTTATTGGTGCCGTTTATATTTTTATCAGCAGTAGCCTTTCGGTTTTTACCTATATTCTTGTGCTTTTACCCCATGGTATATTTGAAATCCCTGCTTTTTTACTAGCAGCCTCATCGGGTATTTACTTTTGCAGGGAATTGACACGAAAGATTCTAAGAAGACCCCATGGAGATGTAAAACAACTTTTATTTAGACAGGCACAGGTCTTTGTATTTTTAGTGGTACCTCTTCTTGTGCTGGCGGCCTTTATTGAAAGCTATATTTCACCTCTAATCATGTTGAGGCTAATGGGATAGAAGGGATGATGATCTATATAATTTGGTTTCTTCCTCCGCTGATCATAGTGGTTCTGGTAGCTTATGGAGTTATAACGCTACGCCGCTTTTCAAAGGCTCTCTTTGGAACACCGGATCCCTTGGAGGGATTAAAAAAACAGAAAATGTCAAATTCCTTTAAACCGAAAAGCCTAAATTCCATGGAGCTTGTTTACCTTCCCCGGATAAAAAGAGACTTTCCCCAACTGAGTGTCGAGGAGCTCAAGAAAAAAGGAGAAGGAACCTTGCTTAGTGCCTTTGGTGCACTAGCTTCAAAAGATGAGGAGCTCTTAAGCCAGGACCTCAGTAAAGAAGTAAGACAAAAGATAAGGATCCAATTAAAAGAGCTCCAGGAAAAAAACCAAGATCAATTCTATGATAGGGTGGAAATTCACAAAACCGTTATCAGCGACTACAAGAAAGATCACGGTCAAGTCTGGATAACTCTTCAAACGGCTCTTGAAGGTTATATTTATCTTCTAAAGGATGGCAAACTTATCCAAGGAGAAAGGGACTACTTGAGCCAAGAAGTGTATACTCTTTATTATCTCTATGTCCAAGACGTGGATTTACTTAACAACAAAGAGGCCCTGGGCCTAAATTGCCCAAACTGCGGGGCTCCGGTTAAAAATTTAGGAAGCAAGTTTTGCGATTACTGTGGCAGTGGCATTCAAGAAATAAATCTTAGAGTTTGGCGACTAGTGGATTATAAAAAGGAATAAGAAAGAAACGGCTAAGAAACTTCAAGCTTCTTAGTAAAATAAGCCTTGTACCATGCTCCTTAGCATGTTACAAT
>JAAYGQ010000134.1 GCA_012727635.1 Tissierellia bacterium
TATCCTGGGATTGAACAAATTTCACCCCATGAAATTATCTATACCGGAAGTATCGTTGAAATTATGAAAGCTCAACTCTTTATTGTTTAGGAGGAAAGATTGAAGATTAAAAAAATCCAACTGGGAGAAATAATAGTTCCCCTTCGCACACCCTTTAAAACCTCCCTGAGAACCGTCGATGCCGTTCATGATATCGTGGTGAAGGTAACTACGGATACGGGTCACGTTGGTTATGTCGAAGCGCCGCCCACCGCAGTAATCACCGGCGAAACCAGGGCTTCTATTCGCTCAGCCATTGAGGAGCTTATTGCCCCCAAACTTATTGGCCGGGATATTTTGGCCATGGAGGACAATCAAGAACTGCTCCACAGTGCCCTCATAGGCAATACCAGTGCCAAGGCCGCTGTGGATATGGCACTCTATGATTTATGGGCCCAGGAGCTGGGACAGCCCCTTTACCGTGCCCTGGGCGGGAGCCGAAATGTTATTGAAACAGACCTGACCATCAGCGTAAACGATGTTGAAGAAATGGTTAGAGATTCCCTTGAAGCCATTAGACGAGGCTTTAAAGTATTAAAGATAAAAATCGGTAAAAATGAAGCCTTAGATCTTAAACGAATCGAGGCTATTCGCAGTGCCGTGGGTAAGGATATTGTACTTCGTGTCGATGCCAATCAGGGCTGGAATGTAAAAGAAGCCCTCTCAATAATTGACAAATTTGAAAAAAGAGGTCTTGGCATTGAACTAATTGAGCAGCCCATTCATTTCTCCAACCTACAGGGAATGATTGAAGTGACAAAACATTCCTCTATTCCTATAATGGCTGATGAAAGTATTTTTAGCCCTATCCATGCTCTGGAAGTTATCCAGCGCCGCGGGGCAGATATTATAAATATCAAACTGATGAAAAGCGGTGGGATCTATCAGGCCCTTAATATTCTTAGCATAGCTCAGATACATAATGTTCCCTGTATGATCGGCTGTATGTTAGAAAGTAAGATTTCTGTCAGTGCTGCGGCCCATTTAGCCGCTGCAAAAAACTCCATCCTCTATGTGGATCTCGATGGTCCGGGACTTTGCACTATAGATCCTGTGCTGGGTGGTCCAAGCTTTGAAGAAGAAAAAATAATTATGAATGAAAGGCCGGGTCTGGGCATTGAAGCCATAGAAGGCCTGAGACTCTATTGAGGTGAATATGCCTTTGTTAAGTAAAGCCCTTAGTTTAGCGCAGAAAAGAGCCGAGGAAAGCGGTGTTGAGCTTTCCCTAGTCATTGAGGATCTTAGCAGCGGCGAAAAGCGCTGTTTAAAAGAAAATATGGTTCACTCCTCAGCCAGTGTGATAAAAGTGCCCCTTATGATGGCGGTTTTAGAAGATGCCGGGAAAGACTTTCTTCTTACCGAGAAGATTTCTTTGGATAAAATAAATGCCGTAGCCTTTAGCGTCGTAACAGAAATGGGCGAAGGGATTTATACCATTAATGAATACCTGAGCTGGATGATTATGGAAAGTTGCAACGCCTCCACCAATGTACTTATCGATCTTGTAGGTATGGAGCGGGTCAATCGAATATTTTCCGATTTGGCAATGGAGCAGACCATTTTGCAGCGCAAGATGATGGATGTAGAGGCGAGAAAAGCCGGAAAAGACAATTTGACCTCGGCCCAGGATATGGCCACAATTCTAAGAAAGATCTATCATAGAGAGTACTTTAGTGAAGCAGCCTGTGAGAGGGGACTTCAGCTAATGAAAAAATGCAGGTCCGATGGACTGCTACTTAGATACCTTACAGATCCACCGGTTTTTGCTCATAAGTCCGGTGGTCTCGATGAAGTAAGTCATGATGTAGGCATATTTTTTGGAAAGAAGGATCTACTGGTCAGCGCCATGAGTACAAATATTAGTAGTGAAGAAAACGACCCAAAAAGAACGACTCTGCTGGGTCATTTAGGCAGATGGTTACTAAAGGAGGAATGATGAAAGCATGGATTATAAAAGACATTGCGCCGATGAAAGTAGAAGCAAAGTGGGATTGTGAACGCGCCGATGAAGTACTTTTTGGTATGCCCATAGAAATTTTAAGCCAGGAAATGGGAGATTGGTATAAAATTAAGACCCACTACCGCTACGAAGGAATGATGCACTCCAGTCAGTTTCTAGTAGAAGAACTCTGTAGTGAAAAATGGCTGCAGGGTAAAAAGAAAATGATTATTAAGAGCAACGCCGATATAGTAGCCGAACCAAAGGTTCAAGGGGCCTTTATCGCGGAACTTCCTCGAGGCTCATGGATTGTTACCACCGATGAACTTGTTGAGGAGCGCTGGCAAAGGGTCGTTCTCCCCAATGGCACCGAAGGTTTTACTAGGATAGAAAATATAATGGAAACACCTGAGCCCGCCGAGGACGTGGAAGATTTACGCCAGGCTCTAGTCCAGGCAGCGGAACTTTACCAGGGAGCCCAGTACCGCTGGGGAGGTAAAACCACCAGGGGGCTTGACTGCTCTGGACTTTGCTCTATGGCCTATATGCTCAGTGGCATCTTGATTTACCGAGATGCAAAGATAGTTGAGGGTTTTCCACTGGTAGAAATTCCTAAGGACGAAATCAAAAAGGGAGATTTGCTCTTTTTCCCCGGCCATGTCGCTATGTATATTGGAGATGATGAGTATATTCATTCCTCTTCTGGTTTAAATGGAGTGGGCTATAATAGCTTAAATCCCCAAGCGGAGAATTTTAACGAATATCTATTTAATAACTTTACAATGGCTGCCAGTATTTTTAGGTGATAAAATGACTCTAAAAGAGAGAATAGAAAGAGAACTTACAAGTTATAACGGGAAAATGTCCTTTTATGCTCGCGATTTTAATGGGAACACTGTGGCTATTGAAGAAGACATGCCCATAGAAACCGCCAGTGTCATAAAAAGCTTTATTCTTCTAGATCTTTTTGAACAGGTTGCTCAGGGGAAAAAGGATCTTGAAGAAGAAATACTCTATGAAGAAAGATTTAGGGTAGAGGGTTCCGGTGTGCTTCACAATATGTCCAGTGGCTTTAAGATGAGCGCAAAAAATTTCGCTACCCTGATGATCATTGTCAGCGATAACACTGCTACCAATGTAATGATTGATTACCTAGGTTTAGATTCCATCAATTCCACCATAAAAAAATATGGTTTTACCAATACCAAACTATTAAATCCCATCGACTGGGATAGTTACAGTGATCTTGGTGTTACAACGGCAAAGGAATATGGAGAGTTTTTCTATAAGCTCCATGAAGGCGAGCTTGTTTCTGCCCAGGCTTGTAAGCAGATGTTGGAGATTTTTAAAAAGCAACATTATAATTCAATGATTGTTCGAAATTTTCCCCAATTTTATTTATCGGGAGATGACAGTCTTTGTGAAGAAGGCTCTCAGATTACCGTGGCATCAAAGAGTGGAAGCATGAACGCCTGTCGTAATGATGGAGGGATAATATTTACTCCCCTGGGGGATTATGTTCTAGTGATGCTCCATAAAGAGTTTCACGACCCCTTATATTATGCCGATCACGACGCGTCCTTCTATGGAGCCAGAGTCAGCCGAATGGTTTTGGATCAATTTCTAGCCCTGGAGGGAAGACTGTTAAAACAATTACTTGATAAAGAAGAAAAGACTGTAAAAATAGAATTAATATAATTTAATTATGAACTATGTTATAATAACTCTGTAGCATGGTTGAATAAAAAGACGAAATTGTCGCAACTCTCGGATATTTCCGAAAAAAAATCAATTAGGAGGAAATTTATGAAGAAAAAGATTGCACTGGCCTTGGTAATGGTGCTACTTTTGGGCGTTTTTGCCGGATGTGGTGGAGACAAAGCCCCAGCACCTGCAGATCCTGAAAAACCTGCCGAAACCCCCGCCGAAACCCCGGAAGAAACGCAAAATGCGCTGGGAGACAGTGACGCTATGGTTTACCGTGGTCTTTACAGCGGTGAAATTTCTTCGATGAACTATCTTATCGAAGGAGCAACCAATGAGCAAACTGTTGGGGCCAATGTTATTGACACTCTGGTGGAATACAATTCCTATGGTGAATTGATCCCCGGACTTGCCGAAAGCTGGGAAGTTTCTGATGACGGTCTTACTTGGACCTTCCATCTAAGACAAGGTGTAAAGTGGTTTGATTACACCGGAGAGCCTGTAGCCGATGTGACAGCCCATGACTTTGTAAGTGGAGCCAAATTTGTTTGCGATCCTGAAAACGGATCAGCTACCGACTATATGATCTTAGATTTTATTGAAGGTGCAGCAGAGTATTATGATACGGCTTCAGAATATTATGCCAGTTTAGCTGAAGGTGCCGAGATGAATATCGAAGATGCCGGGGTTGACTTTGAAACCGTCGGTGTAAAGGCAGTGGATGACTATACTCTTACTTATAAAACAGTAGACAACTACCCATTCTTCCCCACTTGCCTTACCTATGTATGCTATATGCCAGCCTACGGTCCACTTCTTGATGAACTGGGACTTGACTTTGGTACCTCGGCAGATCGCATGTACTATAATGGTGCCTATATTGTTACACAGTATGAGCCCCAAGTGACAAGAGTTTATGAGAAAAACTATCTGAACTGGGATGCTGACAATGTACACATAACAAAACTTGAGTATACCTATAATCCCGAGTCCAGCACCATTGCTCCTACCATGGTTCTTAGAGACGAGATCGACTACTCCGACATTCCAAACAGTATTGTCGATGAGTGGTTAGCCAATTACAGTGAATATGTTTCTAAGGGAAGAGCTGTTCCCGACTATTCTTATTTCTATACCTTTAACTTCCGTCCCGGAAGTGCAAATCCCGAGAGAGTTCAAATTTGGGAAGACAATGGCTGGGAACCGGAAAATTGGCAAAAAGCCGTTTCCAATAACAATTTCCGACACGCTGTAATGAGCGCCTTTGACCGTGACTACTCCATGTACACCCTGGAGCCCAATGCTGAAATTCGTAAAACAGTCACCCAACACTCTGTTACACCTATGACCTTTACCGGTGTGGATGGTACTGACTATGCTCAGCTACCTGAGTTTGACAATGTTCATCAGTATTTCTTTGATGTTGAAAAGGCCGCTGAATACAAAGAAAAAGCCATAGAGGAACTTACAGCCATGGGCGTGAGCCTTCCTGTAAAAATGGTTCTTTCCTATCGAAGCGATATGTCAGACTGGGAAGAAGAATGTGTTCTTCTAAAACAACAAATTGAAGGAGTTTTAGGAACAGATTTTATAGAGTGTGTACTCTATGGTGGACCCGCCGATAGTTTCTTATCCCAGGTTCGTCGTAATGGTATGTTTGGATTTATGCGTTGCAACTGGGGAGCTGACTTTGAAGATCCTTCCACTTGGGCTCAACCCTTTGCTATTGATGCCAATGTTCGAGAAAGTGACAACGTAGTCAATGCCAACAGCTATAATGATATGGATTATGTTATTAGTGAAGGTATTGACAACGATACAACAGAAGTATTAAAGGCCTATTATGCTAAAGTAGACGAAGCAAAAACAATTTCCGATACGCTTCCGCGTTACAAAGCCTTTGCTGAAGCCGAAGCAATGCTTATTGAAAATGCCATGGTCGTACCCTACTTTATCTATCCAGCCAGTTATATTGCAACAAGAATAAATATATTTGAAGGCCAATATGCTCCTTGCGGCGTTTCTAATCTTCGTTATAAAGGTCAGAAACTCTATGATGAGTTCATCAATATGGATCAGTACAATGAGCGTTTTGATGAGTGGCTTGACAAAATGGGCGTAAACTAAAACATGTAAGAATCTAGAAAGTTTAGGCTCTTGAAATCTCAAGAGCCTATCTTTTTAAGAAAAAGAGGAAATGAAAGGGGATTACTATGCTCATGTACATGTTGAAGCGCCTTTTTCGTGCCCTTGGCACCTTAGTTTTAATCTTAATTATTGTCTTTGTTCTGCTTCGCCAGATGCCTGTTGAAGGGTATTTTCCTAATTATGATAAACTCAGCCGAGTGGCAATTGAAAATGGTATTCGCCAGCTAGGGCTCGATCAACCCATGCCCGTGCAGCTATGGCGTATGTTTAAAAGTCTTGCCAAGGGGGACCTGGGAACCTCCCGGGTATACCGAAACAATGTGCCTGTGACGACCATTTTAGGTCCAAAGATTCCAATTTCACTTAAACTGGGAACACTAGCTATTTTGTTGTCCTTAGTTATGGGCCTGCCTATGGGCATACTCATGGCCCAATACAAAGGAAGGTTCTTTGATCATTTTGGTACAGCCTTTGTTGTCTTTATCCAGGCTGTGCCCGCAGCGGTCTATTATCTTTTTATCCAGCTCTATGGCACCACAGCCCTAGGTATAAAGATGCTTTTTAATCCCAATGATTGGAAGATGTGGATCCTTCCGGTAATTTCTATGAGCCTTGGAAATACTGCTTATTATGCCATGTGGGTGCGCCGCTATATGGTGGATGAATCTACCCGGGACTATGTTCAATTGGCGAAAATCAAGGGCCTTTCACAAAATGAAATTATGTTTAAACATATCTTTAGAAATGCCTTTGTTCCCATGATTCAATACCTTCCCACATCCTTTTTAAATACCATTATAGGATCGATTTATATTGAATCCCTTTACAGTATTCCCGGAATGGGGGGGCTTCTTGTTGATGTTATCAAGCGCCAAGACAATACCATGGTACAAGCCATCGTTCTTCTTTTTGCAACAGTGGGCATTATAGGCTTAATACTTGGCGATATGGCTATGGTAGCGCTAGATCCCAGGATAAGCCTTGGCTCTAAGAAAGGTGGGCGCTAATGGCTATTATTAAACACCCTTCTTTAAAACAAATGGAAGATAATATTGAGAAGCAACTGCGCAAAGAAATGAGCGATGAAGAACTCTTTTCCTTTGTGGAATTTGATGAAAGTAAGGTTGAAAAAACTGGATACAGTAACTATAGCTACTGGAGAAGTACTTTTATCTCCTTTTCCAGAAATAAAATAGCCATGTTTTTGCTATCGGTGGTTCTTATACTGGTTGTCTTTACCTTTATTCAGCCTAGGCTTCCCAATCAGCTGAGCCATTTTCATGTTAGCAATGATCCAACTACCGGGCTTCCCTATAGAAACCTTCCGCCGGGTTCCACAGTGATGCTGGCTGAAGGAAGAATGCATAAATTTATTCTAGGAACCAATTCCATTGGCCAAGATCTGTGGTCAAGAATATGGGCAGGGACGAGAACGTCACTTTTTATCGGTGTTGTAGTTGCCATGATTGAGGCCGTTGTGGGCATTCTCGTTGGCATCCTGTGGGGCTATGTGAGAAAGCTGGATTTCTTTTTTACTGAACTTTACAATGTTTTGGACAATATTCCTGTCACGATTATTCTTATCCTAGTGGCTTATATTCTGCCCCCGGGAATTTCTACTTTGATTTTAGCGATGTCCCTGACGGGATGGATTGGCATGGCAAGGTTTATACGAAACTTTATTATTATTATTCGTGATAGAGAGTACAATCTAGCCTCGAGGTGCCTGGGGACCAAGACTCCAAAAATAATTATGAAAAATCTATTACCCTATCTGGTTTCGGTCATTATGCTCAGAGTCGCTCTTTCGATTCCTGCTAATATTGGCTATGAGGTCTTTATCACCTATATTGGACTGGGACTTCCCGCTACCATTGCCAGCCTAGGAAATTTGATAAATGTTGGAAGAAAAATGATGATGTCGCCATCGCTGCGCTATCAACTTATCTATCCTACCATTATTCTGTCAATCGTTACAATTTCATTCTATGTGTCGGGCAATGCATTTTCCGATGCAGCCGATCCCAAGCAACACGTCTAGGAGGTGGATATGGAAATGGAAAAGATTTTATCTGTAGAAGATCTAAATGTAAAATTTCACCTTCGGGGTAAGACACTGCATGCCATTAGAAATCTTTCAATGGATTTATACAAAGGAGAGACTTTGGCTATTGTCGGTGAGTCGGGAAGCGGCAAATCTGTCCTTAATAAAAACTTTATAGGGCTTCTCGATGGCAATGGATTTATTTCCGGAGGAAAAATCAATTATTATGGAATGGATAGTACTCCAGTTGTTGATTTGGCTCAGTTTAAAGAAGATAAAGACTGGCTTAAAATACGGGGCAAGGAAGTGAGCATGATACTTCAAGACCCCATGACCAGTTTAAATCCATTAAAAACCATTGGCGCTCAAATTGGAGAAGCCATTAGAATTCACCAAAATCTTAAGGGAGCAGATCTAAAAAAAGCCGTAATTAGCCTTCTTGAAGAGGTGGGCATTGAAGATGCCGCCAATCGCTATTCTCAGTATCCCCACGAATTCTCTGGTGGTATGAGGCAGCGAGTTGTTATCGCAATTGCTGTTGCCTGTCAGCCGAAAATCCTTATTTGTGATGAACCCACTACGGCTTTGGATGTTACCATTCAAGCCCAGATCCTTGATCTACTTAAGGAGCTAAAAAACAGATTTTTCCTAACAATTATTTTTATAACCCATGACTTGGGTGTGGTGGCCAATGTGGCAGACCGTGTGGCGGTAATGTATGCCGGTGATATCGTCGAGGTGGGACTGAGTGAAGAAGTATTCTATGATCCTCGTCACCCCTATACCTGGGCTCTTTTAAGCTCTTTACCCCAGTTGGGAATAAAAGGCCAGGAGCTCTACTCCATTAAAGGAACACCTCCCAATCTGTTTATGCCCGTTGAAGGCGACGCCTTTGCCGTGCGAAATCCCCAAGCACTGGAGATTGATCATTTGGAGAGTCCTCCTTATTTTGAAATCACACCGACCCATAAAGCCAAAACTTGGCTTCTTGACCCCAGGGCACCCAAAGTCGAACCACCGGAATACATCAAAAATATTCGCGGGGTAGGAAGGAGATAAAAATGCAAGA
>JAAYGQ010000135.1 GCA_012727635.1 Tissierellia bacterium
ATTATGATTTTTTTAATCCTAAAATTCCCAACATCATACCCAGCTGTACAAAACAAAATCCAATGGCAAAAAGTAGATCCAAATAACTGTAACGCATAAAAAGCGCGCCAAGGGCAACGGCAAGGATCACCCCGATATCAAGGGCAACCAAAGCTCCCATAGAGGAAAAGTTATCCATCATACTTCCCTGGGGCTTTAAAAACAATAGAGCAAAAATAAGGCTGTATATCAGAGTGGCAACTCCATAAAAGACAATAGGGCTAAATCCATGGGGAATCAGGCCCCCCACAAGACCACGGAAGTTTGTAAATATAACACTGGTAAGGAGTACAAAGTACCATAGCCCTAAATATATAAGAGTCTTCAAATTATTCTTTATCATATTCTCCTGCTTTGAGTGCCGCATCACTAGCAAGTTCATCGGCTCTGTGATTGTAAGATATATAGCGCTTAAAAACTTCCAAAGAGACTTCTTTTTCTTCTTGACGGAATTTATTATACCATTTATCGTAATCCTTTGCACCGGGCAAAAGATGGCCCTTTATCTTATAAAAGACGACTTCCGCAAACTCATCCACCAGAGCTAAAAGTTCTTCCCAAAGGGCTCGGTTCTCAACGGGTTTTCTTGCCGAGGTTTTCCAGCCCCTTTTTATCCAATCCACATACCATTTTTCTTTAAAGCAATTAACAATATAAGCCGAATCGGTGTAGATTTCTACTCGCAGATCTCGGTCATGGATGGCCTTTAGTCCTTCAATGACCGCAGTGAGTTCCATGATATTATTGGTGCTGTTTTTTACTCCGCCGGAAAATTCTTTTTCATGGCCACGGAAGTGTAGAACTCCACCATAACCACCAACATTGTCTTTGCTTTGATTGTCTTTGCATGCCCCATCGGTATAGAGCTCAACAGTTCTCACGATTATTTCGATTCCTTCCTCAAACTAAGAAATTACTCACAAAGTTTAGTATAGCACGAATTTATTCATAGGGCTCCCTAAAGCAAATATTTGCTGTGCCAATACTTCCTACTCAGTGCCATGATAAAAACCAGGTGCTCTTTATTTACTAAAGGAGTTTTTGGACCCCCTATTGCCTGAGAAAGCTCTCACTGTGGCTAAAGCTTCGAGAAGAAAGGGGTTAGGAAAGAAATAGGAAACCTAACAAGCTAGGTTTCCTATGGAAGTCTTAGTAGTTTTCTTCTTTAATGAAAAAGTGCTCTTGGGGATGCTTACAGCTGGGGCACACCATTGGTGGCTCAAAGCCTTCATGTAGATAGCCACAAACATTGCATTTCCATATGACTTTATTTTCGCGCTTGAAGACTTTGTTTGTTTCAATGTTTTCAAGCAATTTTAAATAGCGAGTTTCATGAGCAAGTTCTACTTTAGCAATGGCTCTAAAGGCGGCGGCAATTTCAGGGAAACCTTCTGCTTTTGCAACATCAGCAGCTTGGGGATAAAGTATGGTATGCTCTTCGTTCTCTCCTTCAGCGGCAGCCTTTAGATTCTCAGCCGTTGTTCCTTCAATACCTGCAGGATACATAGCGGTTATCTCAACGGCTCCGCCTTCTAAAAATCGAAAGAATCGCTTGGCGTGTTCAAATTCATTGCGAGCGGTTTCTTTGAAAATTTCAGAAATCTGTACATAACCTTCTTTTTTTGCGATTTTCGCAAACATCTCATAGCGATTTCTTGCCTGGGACTCGCCTGCAAAGGCGCTAAGTAAATTTAATTCTGTTTTTGTTCCTTTAACGGACATATATTCCTCCTTTTAGAATAAGCAGATGATCTGCCTATGCAGATCATCTGTTTTGTTTTATGCGCTTAACCTTGGCGTTTACCAAAACCACGATCTAGCATCAGCATGGGGGAACCCTTGCCTCCGGCTAGCTTAATCTGAGCAATGGCGCCATTGAAATTGTCTTCTTCTTCGACTTGTTCGTCGACAAACCACTGAAGCATTCCCATGGCGGAAAAATCGCGAACATCGTAAGCAATATTCATCAGTTTATCAATAGCGGCTGTAACAAACTTTTCGTGCTTAAGGGACTCTTCAAAGACTTCAAGAACTCCATCATAGTTTACAGAAACCTGCTCAAAGGCGAAAAGCTCAATATGCTCTCCACGCTCTTGTAGGAATTTGTAAATCCGCATGGCATGTTCCATCTCTTCATGGGCTTGGGCCATCATCCACTGGCTAAAACCAGGTAAATCAGCTTCATTTAAATAAGTTGACATGCCTAAATAAATGTAGGCCGATTGCATTTCTAAATTGATCTGTTCTACCAGACCCTTTAATAATTCGTTATTCATCTATTCTCCTTAGTCTTCGTAGGGTTCAAACATGTCTTTTTCTACACCACAAACTGGGCAAACCCAGTCCTCGGGAATATCTTCAAAGGATGTTCCCGGGGCAACACCACCGTCTTCATCACCAACAGCGGGATCATAGATGTAATGACATGCTGTACAAATCCATTTTTGCATTTTCCAATCTCCTTTGTATTGTAATTACTGAACTTGAAAGGCTATGTTTGTAAGCCTAAATACTATCGTTGATCCACAAACCATGAATATTGCAATATTCTCTTGCGGCAAGAGCAGCTTCTTCGGTCATAAAGACTGCGATAGGCTCTTCGCCAGGCTCAAGAAAAGCGATTAAAGTTTGCTTTGGAATTTGAAGTTCAATCCACTCAATATAATGAGCATCAACCATAGGATGTAATGTGGAACCAACGGTAACTTTGTAGCCACCTTCAACTTTTTCAATTACGGGTACGTGTTTTTCATTTTTCATTTCTGCTCTTTGTTCTTCTTTTAATTCCATAGGTTCGCCACAGCAAACTAGCTCCCCTTCACCACCGTGCAGTAAATGAACTATGTTTCCACATATTTCACATTTATAAATTTCACCAATTTTTGCCATTTATTTCTCCTTATTCGTCATAGGGTTCGAACATATCTTTGTCTACACCACATTCTGGACATACCCAATCATCAGGTAAATCATCGAAGCTGGTGCCCGCAGCAATGCCATTGTCTTCATCGCCGATGGCGGGGTCATAAATATATTGACATACAGTGCAAATCCATTTTTGCATGAGAACCTCCTTTTTTTATCTTGTGTTTATTATTCTACCCGAAGTTAGTTTTTTTTCAAGCCCATATTGGTTTAAAAGCGATAAATATCCTTTTCGCTTACTAAACCATCTATGGGATAATCCCAACTTTCTAAGGGTAGTGTATCACGAATTTGAACTTCAAAACCAAGGGCAAACAGGGGAGCCTTGGTAGCAGGAAGATAGGTATCGTAATACCCTCCTCCATAGCCAAGCCTTCCACCCTTAAGGGTAAAGCCAAGGCCAGGAACAAGAATCAGTTCCAGCTCCTCAGGCGGACAAATCTCGCCTTCCAGCGGCTCCAGTATTCCGAAGGCTCCAGCCTTCATTCCATCAAGACCATCAAAGGCTACAAAGTCCATTTCTTTTCCGCGGAGTCTTGGAATAAAAACTTCCTTTTCTCCAATGAGATTTAGTAGGTAGGAAGTCGTCTTCACTTCACTGCCAAAATCCAAGTAGACACCGATCTTTTTAGCCCTCTTGAATTCCTCGAGCTCCTCTACATTTTTCCATATTTTATCAGAAAGTTCAATGCGCTTTTCTTCTCCCAGTCCGCCTCGTAGCTTTTTAAGCTGGTTACGCAGATGTTTTTTATCCATTATTATTCGATTGATTCTACAGTTAGCTCGCTGGTACAGTGGGGACAACGTGTGGCTTCCAGGGGAACTTCACTCAAACAATATTTACAGGTTTTCGTAGTAACCACTGCTTCTTTTTCTTTTCTCATACGATTCAGAGTGCGAACCAACATAAATACCACAAAGGCAATGATAAGAAACTGGATAATAGCATTGATAAAATTACCATAGGCAAAAACTGCAGCACCGGCTTCCTGGGCCTGGGCTAGGTTTGCGTATTGACCACCGTCCAAGGGAATAAAGAGTTGAGAAAAATCAACGCCATTGGTCAAAAGGCTAATAAATGGCATAATCAAATCATTGACTAAACTAGAAACAATCGCAGTAAAGGCGGCTCCTAAAACAAAGGCAATGGCCATATCCATGGCATTTCCTCGCTGTATAAAGTCACGAAATTCTTTAAACATGTTACCCTCCTTTTATTCTATAATATTTACAATCTCTGCATAAAAGAGTACTGAATAATCCTTTTGCGGATAGCATTCCAAATCAATGAGCCCATTGAGTTTTTCGGGGTTTATCTCCTCTTTGTAGAGAATTTTGCATTCCAGATGAAACTGGGCACCTCTTAGATGGGGAACCGGAATGGATCCTTCTTCCATCTCCAGAGCTAAATCTTTAATCTTATCTACATCACGACCACTTTTTGTTCCACAGTAATTCAGTTCCCTGGACATCTGTCCTTTTTTTGGCACTGAGATGGTAAAAAAATGTTCGTCCTTTAGGAGCTCATAGCTATAACGGGTTGTTCTTACGGGCACCATGACGACAAAGCGATTCCACAAATAGCCCATACTTCCCCAGCCAATGGTCATTACATTGGTTCTTTCACCATTTTTACTAATAAGGAAACTTCCATTGGTCAATTGCTCTAAATAAGCTCTCGACTGTTCAAGTGCAAGCATAACTCCTCCTTTTGGGAACATACTACTCCTATTATAAACGAAAGCACAATAATATTCTAGAGTGCTTTTAGGATCTCCATAAGAAGATATTGTGCATTTTCCCGGGCCACTTCATAATTTTTCTCAAAGTGGTCTAGCCCGCTTTCCTCTTCGGTATCGGTAATAGAGCGCAGGGCAAAAAAAGGAATTTGGGAGCGGTGGCATGCATGGGCCATGCCGGCGGTCTCCATATCTACACAAAGGGGAGCAAATTTTTCAATGATTTCTTCTCGCCCTTGTTTTTCAACAAAGTTTTCTCCACTGGCCATGGGTCCTGTATAAACTTTAAAGTTTAAGGATAAGTCTGCAACACTTTGAATGGCGCACTGAAGCAGCTCCCGGTCACAGGAGAAATAACCCTGAGCGTCTTCGTCGAGATAGGGCTGATGATTTACTAAAAATTCAGGCTTCAAATCATGGTGGGCAACCTTAGTGGCTAAAACTACATCACCAATGGCCAGTTTTTCAATGGCACCGGCCACACCAACCATAATCACTGCATCGGGACGATGCAGATCAATAAGTCGCTGGGTACATAGTGCAGCATTGACTTTTCCAATACCGGTTTTTATAACAAAAATCTCTTTATCATAAAAAAAACCGCGGTGATAGGGGTAAAGGTTTCGGCCTTCCTCTTGAAGGTCTTCTAAATTAGCAAGAAGAGTAGATGTTTCTTCTTCCATAGCTCCAAGGATAACAATTTTCATCAATCGATCAGCTCCTTTAAAACAGCATTAATGGTGGCTTCATCCATCATACCCGGTGCAACATAAGAAATGATTCCTTCTTTATCGACAAATACATTAAGTGGAATGCCTCGAACTTCATACTGCTGAAGAGTGTCAAGACCTTCCTTAGTGTTTTCAATCAGTACCGTTGTAAAGTCGTAACCGGCTTCTTCTATAAATTCTTTTGCGTAATCAAGACCATCCTGCAGAGTAATATTCATAGCCAGAACAGTGTAGTCCTCTTTATTTTCATTGTAAATTTTTTGTACATGGGGCAATTCTTTAACGCAATAGACGCAGTCCACGCTCCAAAAAACCATGTGAACGGGCTTTCCACGAAGATCAGATAGCTTTACACTTTTTCCATCCATAGTATTCAATTCGAAATCTGGAGCAAGGTTGCCAACGCGATTGCCTATGTTAATTTCTTTGCTTTCTTCTTTCTCGACTTCTTGAGTCTCAAGAACAATTTCTGTTGGTCCATCGGCCTGGCCAATCACTTCTTCGCCCTGAGAACAACCCGCAACAAATAAAAGTAGACCCAGCAGTAATAATACTTTTTTCATATTCCCTCCGTAAAGTGAAAAAGTCCCAAAGGGACTTATTTCAGCAACTGATCGATGCGCGCTTTGTCAAAGCCTTGGATAACTTCTTCATCTACCAGAAGTACAGGAACTCCCATAAAACCTTTTTGCATTAATTCTTTTCTGGCTTCCATATCCGTAGATACATTGCGCTCCTGGTATTCTACACCAAGTGAATCAAGATAGTCTTTGGCTGCGTGGCAATAACCACAGGTGTTGCTTGTGTAAATAATAATTTGTTTTTCCATTTTTTTCTCCTAATTTTTGTTAAATACTGTCTAGCCATTTTTTACCCTCTATAAGTTATAATAAACAAAAAAAGTTTTTATCATTTTATTTATATATTAAGGTTGGGGAAAAGATGTGTAAAAAGCCATGACTTATCCACACTGTCCACAGCTTCTCCACAGATAATAGTCGTGTTTTCCCCTATAAAGCCTGATTTGTGACATTTGCGTAAGTATTCGACTGGCTTTCCTTTGCAACCAATTTCATGTTATTATGGTGTCCAGGAGGATTTTATGGCATGGAGAAGTCGAGGCCACCGAGGAGATCTCCTCGAGAGCTTAATTGATCTTAGCAACGATTATTACAAAAATAACGGTATAGCCCGTGTGGATAAAATTTCCACTCCCATAAAAGTTGTAGAGCAAAACTCCCGGGGACAAATTACTCTGGGATATTTTGATAAACGCTCTACAGTGGACTACATTGGATTGTGTCAGGGTATAGCCCTGTGTTTTGATGCAAAGGAAACCTGGCTTAATTATTTTTCTTTGAACAATTTTCACGACCATCAACTGGAATATATGGACGATTTCAAAAAGCACGGTGGCGTCAGTTTTTTTATTGTCTACTTTAAAAAACACGAAGCCTTTTTCCTTCTACCCTTAGAATTTGTGCAAGAACAAATAAAAAAAGCCGCAGAGGGCGGACGAAAATCCATCCCCTTCAGCCTTTGTGAGGAGAAAGGAATCCCTCTTGGTTTTTTAAACCACCATCTTTTACACTATCTTCCGGCCATCAATGTGTATTTGGATATTTTAGAAGCTCAGCAAGACTAGGGCCAAAGCCTGATGAGAGTTTTGAACTCATCGGTAGAAAGACTTTCTGCCCTACGGGCCGGATCAATATCGGCCTTTTTTAATGCCTCGATTACCTCTTCCTTTTCAAAGGCCGAAGACAAAGAATTATTCAGAGTTTTTCTTCGCTGAGAAAAAGCAGCTTTGATAATATTTAGCCCCTTTTCATTAAGGCTTGCACTCTTTCCCGGCCAGAGCTTTACCACGGTACTCTCAACCTTAGGGGTAGGCATAAAGCAATTTCGCCCCACATCAAAAAGCTTTTCAACCTCGGCATATATTTGAGTGATTACAGTAAGAACTCCATAATCCTTGCTGCCAGGGCTAGCAGTTAGCCTTTGGGCGACTTCCTTTTGCATCATGATTACCATGGAGCTAATATCGAGAGAAGATTCCAAAAAGTGCATAATAATAGCCGAGGTAATGTAATAGGGCAAATTCCCAATAATCACCAGAGGCTGGGGAAAGCTCAGAGGATCCACCTTGAGAACGTCCTCTACAATCAGATGAAAGTTCTCCTGATTAAAGTCCCTTTCAAGGATTCTACCTAGATCTCGGTCAATCTCCACGGCGTAGAGTTCTATGTCGTTATTTAGAAGGCGCTCGGTCAGTGCTCCCAAGCCCGGTCCTATCTCTAGAACCTTTTCACCGCCCTTTAGGTCTATGGCCTCCATAATTCGCTCTAAAGCATTGTCATCAATAAGATAATTCTGCCCAAAGCGTTTTCGAAAGACCAGCCCTTCCTTCTTCATTTTTTGAACGATCCATCCCGGACGACTTCTTTTATACATTTTTTAATGCCTCTTGGATTTCTTCCAGAGTAATCCCATAATGATTGATTCGCTCCAAAGTTGACTTAGCAGATAGTGTTTCGATGCCAAGTGTTTTTCCTAATATTTCGCGACTTTTTTTCGAACCGGGACCCACTAGGCCCAAATCATAAATATCCCTCATGGTAAAATGAGATGTAATTCTACTGGGAGTTCTAATCTTCTCAAGAGCTTTTATAATGCTCTGGCAGTCGGCGTTTTCCACCCCAATATCTCCATCCTTTGTGCCTTCACTTCTTTGGATAAAGGCCTGTTTCGCATGGGGATAGCGCTTTAAAAGTTCACGGCGTAGCCTTGCCCCCACGGTATCGGGATCGGTAAAAATTATAATCCCCACCCGCCGGTAGGCTTCATCTATTTTTTTATATATGGCTTCATTGATTCCAAAACCACTGGTAGTAATCACAGATGCCTCTACACAGGACTTAATTCTAGCAGCATCATCTTTTCCCTCTACTACAATTACCTCGCTGATTTTCATAATTTAAAGGCTCTACGGGCATTGTCAAAGGTTACTCGGGCTACTTCCTCGAGGCTAAGACCTTTAATATCTGCAATTTCCTGGGCCACGTAGCGCACGTAGCTGGGGTTATTTCTCTTGCCTCTAAAGGGATGGGGGGTAAGATAGGGGCTATCGGTTTCTATGAGCAGATTTTCTAAAGGCACCGCTAGGGCCACTTCCTTAGGAACCCTGGCATTTTGGAAGGTCACCGGACCTGCCAGAGAAATAAAGGCTCCCCTTTGGACATAGGCCTTAGCCAGGGGAACATGGCCGCTATAGCAGTGCATGATTACACCACTACCATAGGGATCGACCTCTTCAATAAGATCAAAGACCTGGGAGTTTGCTTCTCTATCATGGACAATGATGGGTAGATTGTGTTTTTTAGCCAGCAGCATCTGCTCTTTAAACCAGTGGCGCTGGAGATCAAGATTGTCCTTTCTCCAGTGCAAATCCAGTCCAATCTCACCAATGGCAACAACTTGAGGATGGGTCTGAAGCATCTTCTCCAGCTCCCCAAGGACCTCCAGGGCTGTGGTGCTTACCTCCTGGGGATGGATGCCAAGGCTGGGATAAAAAATATCCTCCTCCCGGGCCATCTCGAGGATTCGTGCCCAGCCCCTTTGGTCAACCCCGGGGATTACAACACCGCCTATTCCAGCCTCTCGTAAATTTTTACCAAGATATTTATTATCAAGGCGCTTATCATCTATATGGGCATGGGAATCAAAAAACTTCATGGTTTTCTCCTAACTGATTGGGCTGCCTGTTTCAAGACTGGCTTCTAAAAGTCGTACTTCTTTTCCCTGGGACTCGGCCAGTAGCATTCCTTGGCTAAGTACCCCGCGAAGTTTCACAGGCTTTAAGTTGGCAAGAAGCACAACACTTTTGCCTAGTAGTTCTTCTTTGGTGTAGTTTTCCTTTATACCGCTGACCACTTGGCGCTGGCTTCCGGCCACATCGAGTTTTAGAACGTAGAGGCGATCGGCCTTGGGATGGTCTTCTACACTGAGAATTTTCGCCACTCTAATATCCAAACTTTGCCAAGTGTCAAAATCAATCTCCTCTTTTTCTTCCAATACCGCTTCCTCTTTTTTTGGCGCTTCCTTTAGGGGACTTGCTTCTTCTTTAACAATGTCGTCGAGATCCAGTCTTTGGAAAATAGGGCGACCTTTTCCCAC
>JAAYGQ010000011.1 GCA_012727635.1 Tissierellia bacterium
AAAACGGTTAAAAAAGGCATCCTTTTCACCGTCTCTCTCGGCCATGGTGAGCACAGGAACCAAGCAGGTATTAATCCCAGCCAAAACTATGCCTAAAAAAACTCCGGGAATCATAACACTGGCAAAAAAAACATCGCTTACGGCTCCGGCGCCATAGGTCCTACTAAGCACCATCGTCCGTAGAAGCCCTGTTATTTTCGAAAGACTCAGCAGAATCATCATTCCGATTACACTTCGTCTCACTGCTTTTGTCCTTCAATGGTAATGGTTATTTCATTCATCATTTTGTTGGTCTGGGCAAATATGACTTGATAGGTAAGTTTTACTTTGCCTAGGCCTTCTACAAGATTGCTGTCTATTTTTTCTGTTAACAGGGTGAGCTTTAGTGGCCCATAGTCGCTATCGAGCACAACACGGTCTCGGTGATGCTCTCTAAAATGCATAACATAGCTCTCCATACCACTTACCGAGCGAGTTACATAACCGTCGCCTATTTCCAGCATTCCCACAAGTTCCTCAGAACTTGGATAGAGGGCGGATTCGTCGTAGTGGTAGCAATAGGCACCGGCGCATTTTTCCATTTCACCCTCGGTGAAAAACACCATACGATCTTCAAATTCTCCATTCTTATCAAAAACGGTTTCCATATGGATAAGGACTTTACTCTTCACCTTCTACCTCATGGGTCCATCTATCTAAAATATCTAAGACCGATATGCCCATAGCTTTCCATAGTTTCGTATACATGCTAATCGGCGTACAGCCGGGCATGGTATTGACTTCATTTAAATAAAGCAGCCCATCTTTGCTGTAGAAAAAATCCACTCGGGACAGATCCTTAATGGAAAATAGTTCTCCGGCTCTTTTTGTATAATGGCGGATTTTTTCCTCTACCTCCCGGGGGATTTGGGCAGGAAGGATTACATGGCTTCTTTCGTCTTCGTATTTTGCTTCATAGGTGTAGAATTCCTGGGCAGGGATAATTTCCCCCACACCGGATACCTCACTGCCTAATAAGGAGCACTCCAGTTCCCTTCCCTGGATGCTCTCCTCAATTAGTACCTTTGCGTCAAAGGAAAAGGCCACCTGCAGCGCCTGGCGAAGCTCTTGCTCATTTTTCGCCTTGCTAACACCAATGCTGCTTCCAAGATTGGCGGGTTTTACAAAAACTGGATACTCCACTGTGGGAAAATCATCTTTTTCTCTCAGGGTAATCCAAGGAACAACGGGGATGCCACCGGAGGCCATAATTATCTTGGCCATATCCTTATCCATTAAAAGCGCACTGGTGAGAACGTCGCATCCAAAATACTTGATGCCTAGGGTTTCAAAAAAACCCTGTATCTTTCCATCTTCCCCATAGGGGCCGTGTAGCAGCGCAAAGGCATAGTCCACTGCATAAAGTGCCTCTAAAATCTCCGGTCCTACTTTTTTCTCCCCTTGAAAATTCAGTTCTTTTTCCTTGGGGAATTCCTCTAGAAGGCGCATCTTGCCCTTCTTATCGATACCGATAAGAATAAATTCATACTGATCGGTGACCTCATCTATTTTTAGAAGTTCCCTGGCTCCAACAATGGATACGGGGTGTTCTTCACTTCTTCCTCCAAATAGGAGGGCTATTTTCTTTTTCATTTGTATCCTTTCAAAATCCAGGTTTTTAGCTCCCTGGGCAACTTATCCTTTAAGGCCAGTGCCTCTTCTTGGCTGGAGCAGAGTTTAAAAAACGTTGTACCGCTACCGCTCATAAGAGCTCCCTTACCTAGACTGTTTTTTATATGTTCTAGTTCAGGCTTCAATCTAAAAGCCGGTTTTTCCAAATCATTGACACTGTCTTCCATAAAAAGCGGATCTTCTTTCAGATAGCGATGAAGACAAAGATCTACCTGGGTGTTCTTCCTATCGCCGGAATGGAAGTTTTTATAAACCTCGGCTGTGGAGATTCCATAGTGGGGCTTAACAAGAAGTATCCAGGACTGGGAAGTTCCCTTTACTTCTTCTAACAGTTCTCCCCTGCCCCTGGCAAGGCAGCTCCCCTTTTTAAGAAAAAAGGGAACATCGGAACCTAGATCCATAGCAAGTCTGTGGAGCTCCTCATCACTTCCTTTTTTATACATATCTCTAAGGGCTAGAAGGGTGGTGGCGGCGTCGCTGCTGCCC
>JAAYGQ010000012.1 GCA_012727635.1 Tissierellia bacterium
TCATAACGATTCTTAAAAATATATTGGATGATCAAAAATTTTCAGATTTAAAGCTTATTAATACAAAAGCCAATTTAATCCGAGAAGTTGCCACCATAGAATCTACTGAGACACCGGATATTGCCAATGTCTATCCCATTAAAATGGCGGGATATTATCCCTATTATCTAATTGTTTTTAATGCGAAGAACCTTAAATATCCTTTGTCCGCCATGGCCATAGAACAGGCAATCATGATCCTTGCCTTTACTTTATATAAAAATCTCAGGGTTGCCTATAGTCTTCTATCCAATGAAGAAGAGTTTTTTAATGATATTATCCATTCAAAATCCTACGAAAAACTCAATGAAAATCAGCTCTTATTTAAGGGTGAAAAATATAAATTCAAAGACTCTGATTTCTACCAAGTCATCATCGCCACGGTGAGCAATAAAGATGGATTTTTTATTGACACTTCGGTCATGGAAGAATCCTATACTCTTATTTACAACTGGCTAAAAAACAAATTATCCAAAGATATTGAAGGTGCCATACTCTTTCCCAATAGAGGGAAATATGAGTACATTTTCTTACTTCAAAAACCCCATGATGACTTGATCAATAGATTAACAACCTATAGGGATATTCTGCACAAAACCCTTCAGCTGAATATGAATTATTTTATAGGCAACCCGGTTCAAGACATTGGTTCCATCCAGTATTCCTACAGGGAAGCACTAGAGACCATGGAGTTTGGTGAATCAAAGGATAATATCGATTTTATTAAATACTATTTGCAAATGGACACTTTCGATCTGCTCCACCTTCTACCAAAAAACCAAATCGATAATTTTATCATGAATTCCCTCAAAACTTTGGCCTATCCTAAGGATGAGATGACTAGGGATCTAAGAAATACTCTTAAGACCTATCTGGACTTAAACTGTAATATTACCGATACTGCCAACACTCTATACATTCACCGTAATACAGTGAAATATCGTATTGATCGCTGCAGTGATATTTTAGGTCAAAACGTTTCTGAACAGAATAATAGTTTAAAATTAAGACTCAGCCTAGCTTACACAGAAAAACACTTTAAAAGAACGACTTCAGAATAGAAGTCGTTTTTCATTGCTCCCATTTAAAAAGGGTTCAAAGAGAACCCTTTTTAACCAATCATGGCCCTCACATGGCTCTTTAGTAATTCCACACCCCGGCGATTTAGGGCTCCACCGGGCAGAATGATATCAGCGTGACGCTTTGAAGGTTCGACAAAGGCCTCATGCATAGGCTTCACGGTTTTTTTGTACTGTTTTAAGATGGAGTCTAGGCTTCGTCCTCTGCTTTTCATATCCCTTCCAATCCTACGAATGAGTCTTTCATCGGCGTCGGCCTGAATATAAACCGACAGATCAAAGAGTTCTCGGATTCTTGGATCATAGAGGGCAAAAAGTCCTTCGATAATAAGAACTCCCTGGGGGGAAATGTGATGGGTTCGATCACTTCTAGTATAATTTACATAGTCATATACAGGAATATCTACTGCTTTTCCTTTTTTGAGTTCCAGTAGATCCCTATAAAGACGATCCATATCCACCGATGAAGGATGATCGTAATTTTGCCTTGTCCTTTCTTCGTAGTTCATATCAGAAAAGGGTAGATAATAGGCGTCAAGCCCAATAAGTTGACCCTTATCTCCCAGAGTCTCCATTAACTCTCGAACAATTGTCGTTTTTCCCGAAGCCGTTCCTCCGGCTATCCCTAGAAGCTTAAGCATTTAGACATCCCTCATAGACAGGGAAATTTTATTGCGCTGGGCATCGATGCCGATGATTTTGACTTTAACAATATCCGCCACCTGAAGAACATCGCTGGGGTGTTTTATATACTTATCAGAAATTTTCGAGATATGCACCAGACCATCTTCTTTGACACCGATATCGACAAAGGCACCAAAGTCCACTACATTTCTTACGGTTCCCGTAAGAATCATTCCCTCCTTAAGATCAGCAAGGCTTAATACGTCGCTTCTTAAAATGGGCTTGGGCATTTCTTCTCTAGGATCCCGTCCCGGTTTTTTAAGCTCTTCGACAATATCACTAAGGGTAGGTAAACCAATATTATACTGCTGGGCTAGGGCCGGTAAATCGGCACTGCTAATTTGACGACCAAGAAGAGGTCTGGCAATGGAGTAACTTTCCGGGTGCACCGCTGTATGATCCAGGGGCTCGGAGCTCTCGGGGACTCTTAAAAATCCTGCGCACTGCTCAAAGGTTTTAGGGCCTAGACCCTTGACTTCAAATAGTTCCTTCCTACTTTTAAAGCCACCTTTTTCCTCTTTGTATTTCACTATATTTTTAGCCACATTCTTACTGATGCCGGCGACATAACTTAGCAGCCTAAAGGAGGCCTGATTGAGATTGACTCCCACGGCATTGACACAGTCTTCTACAACTTTTTCTAGACTCTCATCGAGTAATTTTTGATTTACATCGTGTTGATACTGACCAATGCCAATATGCTTTGGTTCAATTTTTACCAATTCAGCCAAAGGATCTTGAATGCGCCGAGCGATACTGATGGCCCCTCGAATACTTACATCTAAATCAGGGAATTCTTCCCTGGCCAGGGGTGAGGCAGAATAGATCGATGCCCCAGACTCATTGACAATACAGTAATGCAGTTCTTTTTTTTGTTCTTCTATAAAGGAGGCTACCACCTGCTCGGTTTCTCTTGAGGCCGTACCGTTACCTATGGCAAAAAGGCTGACACCATATTTTTCCACCATGGTAGAAAAAACTTTTTTTGCTCCTTCAATATCTGTCCTGGGTTTTGTGGGAAAAATGGTGCCATAGTCCAGTAGTTCTCCCATGGGACCCACTACCGCTAGCTTGCATCCCGTACGAAATCCCGGGTCAAGGCCCATAACAACATGGCCTGAAAGAGGAGCTTGCATAAGATAGGGCCGTAAATTTTTCTTAAATACATCGATGGATTCACTGTCGGCAACTTCCTTTAAGGCATTTCGAGTTTCCGTTTCTATACTGGGTCGCAGCAACCTTTTATAACCATCTTCTACGGCTTCATCAATATAAAGAGCAAAGGGATGCTTGCTACCCCGAAATAAATACTTGAGTTTTTCTATGATTTCTTCATCGGGAAAGTCAAAACCAATTCGAAGAGACCCTTCTTTTTCTCCTCGGAAAATAGCCAAGGTCCTATGGGGTTTCATAGCCCTTACCGGTTCAGAAAAATCCCAATAAATCTCATAGACGGAATCGGCACCTTCTATGGCTTCACTGGTGAAATTCCCCCGCATAAAGGATTCCTTGCGAACAATCCCCCGGGCAGCCACATCATCGCTGAGTCTATCGGCTAAAATATCCTGGGCATAAACCAAGGCCTCCTGGGCAGATTGAATTTCCTTTTCCTCACTGATACATTCTTCGGCCAGGGAAAGAAGTTCTTCCAAACTTCCCATTCCCTCCATAATATAATTCGCCAGAGGTTCAAGACCCTTTTCAATGGCGATAGTTGCTCTGGTCCTTTTTTTTGGTCGATAGGGCCGATAGATATCTTCAATTTGCTGCAGGCTGGTGGACTTTTCTATGGATTTTTCAAGTTCCTCCGTTAGAAGCCCTTGTTCTTGCAACAGGCGAGCCACTGTGGTCTTTCGCTCTTCTAAGCTTCTATAAAATTGAAGTTTTTCTTCCAACTCTCTGAGCTTCACATCATCAAGATTTCCTGTGACCTCTTTACGATAACGGGCTATAAAGGGGAGGGTGTTTCCCTCATCCATAAGTTCTACAGTTTTCTGTACTTGAAGGAGCTGTATATCAAGCTCCCGAGCCAATCTTTCGAAAATTTGCATTCTAACCTCTCTTCTTTTTGTAGTGGGGATATAAAAATAGCAGTGATAAAAGCCCCAGAAAAAACAAAGTAATAGGGTGTAGCATATAAGATACCATCCCCTCACGTCCCATAAGTAGCACGCTGCGCCGAAAATTCGCATCCATCATCGGCCCCAGGACCAAGCCCAATACCAAGGGAGCCGTAGGTATTTTGTAACTTTTAAATACATAGGCTAAAAATCCGAAAAACACCATTATTAGTATATCAAAACTTCTATAATTATAACTATAAGCGCCCAAAAAACTTAAGACGATAACAATAATGGCCAAATGGGAGTTCTTTATTTTGGCGACAAAGCCTAAATGAGGTGCAATGCTCAGTCCAAGCAAAAGTAAAAACAAAGAAGCCAAGGCTCCACTTTTTAAAATCAAAATAAAGATGTCATAGTTTTGCGACATAAATAGCGGACCAGGTTTAAGGCCATGAACCATAAAAACAGAAAGTATGATGGCCGAGACCCCATCGCCGGGAATACCAAGGCTGAGCATGGGAATAAGTGCTCCTCCTACACAGGCATTGTTGGCCGTCTCCGGCGCAATGATTCCTTCCCTGGCTCCTTGACCAAAGGCAACCACAGGGTTTTTTGTTCGTTTGACCGCCTGGGAGTAGGATAAAAAAGAGGCTATGGGTGTCCCCGCCCCGGGTAGAACTCCCACTAGAGTTCCTAAAAGAGCATAGTATAGAGAAAAAGGTAAGTAACTCAGTGCTTCCTTTAACTTAATTTTTCTTTTATTTAAAGTAAATCGGCCTAGGCCTTTATGATCTAGCATCACTAAGGCTTCACTTATACCGAATAAACCAAGAAGCACGGGCACCAGAGGAATACCTGGTTGAAGAAGTCTAAGGCCTAAAGTAAATCTATGGGTTCCGGTAATGGGGTCGAGGCCCACTAGAGAAAAAACAATGCCGGCCATGCCGGCAAGTATTGCTTTTTTAGGCTCATCTCCCGAAAGTGACATCAGTGCACTTAAAGCAAAAAGCGCCAGTAGGAAATAATCGATGGTTCGAAAAGAAAGAGCCAAAAGGCTCAGAGGTTTTGCAAAAAGCGCTAGGGATATGAGTCCAAATAAGCTCCCTACTACAGAATAGATCGTAGCAAGAAACAGTGCATCGGCACCCAGACCCTTTTTTGCCATGGGATAACCATCCAAGGTTGTAACCAGAGCCGACGGGGCTCCGGGAACATTGATAAGAATAGCCGATGTGGCTCCGGAGTAAACTCCAACGACATAGACTCCCATGATGGTTGCCAGGGCGTAATGGGTTGGCCAGGAATAGGTCAGCCCTAACAAAAGAGCCGTGGCCATAGTCACACTAAGCCCTGGAAGACTGCCCACCAAAAGGCCCAAAAGAGAACCTATAAACGTGTAGAAAAGGATCATATATACCTCAGTTCAGCTGAATGCCAAAAAAGCGTACAAATAATAGATCAATGCAAATTGTCAATAAAAGCCCGAATAATATAGATCGGTAGAGGGATTCTTCCTTGAGAAAATAAAGTCCTAGGCCGGCAAAGGAAAAAGTGCTTAAATGGGCTCCCAGTATGTACCATAGACCGGAGTAGCCGATAATCATCGTCGATAGGAGCAGTGGAAATCCTTTTCGGGAAGCCCTAAGGATAACATCCCTTCCTAAGACAATGAGAACAATCCCTAAAATGCTCGGAAAAAGCCCTGGGGAAAGGGAGAGTTCTATACCGCCTATCCGGTGAAGATAAATGCCATAGACTAGTAGA
>JAAYGQ010000136.1 GCA_012727635.1 Tissierellia bacterium
AAAATTCATTTTCATTAAATATAAAGTCGGCGTTTTTCTCCCCTACTCTATTATAAGGACATGCCCTCATGCAGATGTCACAGCCGTAAAAACAACCCTTTAGTGGTGTGTAGGCGGCGTCTTTCCACTGCGTAATATAGGAAAGACATCCCGGGGCATTGAAGCTGTTTTCCCCTATGACCTTCTGGGGGCAAGCCAGTATACAAGCATTGCACTGGCCACAGTCAAGCCGAAGCTCCTGGCCGGGTTCTACCTCAACATCCAATAAAAGATATCCAATATTGTGGGAAGAACCAAACTCGGGATGAATGAGCAGTGTGTTTTTTCCAATAAAGCCCAGTCCGGCTCTTTTGGCAATTTCTTTATCCATCAGGCCTTCTTTATCACAGAGGGCAAGACTTTCTATCCCGTCTTTTTTTAGCTCCTTGGCAATGGCTTCAAGAATATCCGAAAGTTCAAGATGGTAGTCCAAAGAAGAAGAGCTGGCCACTTTTACTTCCCCCTCTTTTAAGGGATTGTTATAGAGCTTGAAGGTCTTTAGTACCACTAAAATTCCCAAAGCGGAAGGAAAATGGGCTCTGGGACTTATTTTCTTTTCCCAGGATTTTTCTTCAAAAGCCAGGGGTTTTCTATTTGAGGGCTCTTTATTAATATCCTCAGCCGTGGTGAACCCTACGGCGTCTGCACCGCAGGCCAAGGCTATTTTCGCAAACTTTTTCTTATCCAACATATACCTTTACTATACCATAGCCCTCCATCTGAGAAAAGATATCTACTTCGCTTCCAGGATAAAATAACTGATGTCGTCGACTAAATTATTCTTCACCGGCTCCAAAAGTTCTTTTAGAGCTCGGTCTACGGCCACCATGGGTTCATCAAGAGTTTCCATTAGAAGGATTTTTAAATCGTCATCGTTTAAATCAAGGCCTTGACGCTCATCTAAAAGTCCGTCGGTATAAAAGAAAACCCTGTCGCCACTATAGAGCTGGACCTGGGCAGAAAAATATTCCGGAGTAAAGTAATCGGCCATTTTACAAATGGGAAAACCTGAAGAGTCATCGAGCATCTCTATCCCTCCACTTTGGCGAACAAGAATGGGGAGAACATTGATGCCTCCGCTGGCATAGCTCAAAATTCCTTTCTTCATATCATAGGAAGCAATAAATATTACCACATGCATATGATCAGGGAAATTCATTTTATTAAACTCATCATAGAGATAACGCAAATTCTCGTGGGGCTGATCTCCCCGCAGTCTTTTTATTAAGGGAGAATTTGTTCGAATATAATTATATATATATATATTCATAAGGGCCGCATTGATACCGTGGCCCGAGACATCTAAAATATACATGCCTACTTTATCTTCGTCAATACTATAGATATCATAAAAATCGCCACTGAGCCGCTCACAGGGGAAGTTTTCCGATACAAAAGAAGCCCTGGAATAAACAATATCCTTCATTGGTAGCAGCGATTGCTGCAGTCTTCTTGCTGCATCAATCTCACTTTCAAGCTGCTCATTTGCCTTTTGTAGCTCTATGGTCCTCTCTTCAACTACTTCCTTAAGGTTTTCAGTGTAGAGCTCTCGTTGCTGATTAAGGTCCTCTACTTCTAGAAGATAGGAGGTAAAGAGTTCCCGGTAAAACGCGTTGAGAAGAGATATTAGAGCAATAAGATTAAAAGAACTTTCCAGTACGCCTTCATAGCCTGTAGAAAAAATATCTGCCTGCTTAAAGAAAAGGCTAGTAGAACCTACAATGAGCGCGAAGAGTATATTGCCGGTGATACTCGAACCATCAATTAGATATTTCATGAAATACCCTATGAG
>JAAYGQ010000137.1 GCA_012727635.1 Tissierellia bacterium
TATAGGTTTATTAAAAACGTTTAAAAAAGACTCTGACTATATCTTTAAGTTAGCAGAGCCTCTTAAAGTGCAGGAATTTTTTGAAAATGAAATCTTACGTCACTTGTTAATCCACCAAGTAGGAGAACCAACCTATCTTTCCTTTGTTGATTTTTTTGATGAGAGTCCAGTGGATGATGGGGGGTATGAAGATATCAGTAAAAGCTTTACCGATGTCTTTCACTATCGGCCCAGTCCAGAAGACATGGAAAAATCCCCCTCAGGGCTGCCTCAATTCCGAGTGATTAAAAAAGGACAGCCTCGGCTCCATGAGGACCAATCTACTTTCGATTGGAATCTATTTGTGGAGAGTATGTCTAATCATTTTGTTAACCGCACCTCTTTACTTGACATTCAAAACAAGGAAACGATATTATTCTTACATGAATGCTATGGTGTAGATGAAAAAGATATGCAAAATTTAGTCTTGATGGCCAGTGATACAAATACTGGTATGTTGGATAAAAAGGAATTGAGTCAGCTGGTGAGAAAGCAATACCAAGTTCTTCCAAGTCAAAGGGAAACGAAGGCAGAGCTTCCAAAAAATGATAAAGAAAATAAGCAAGAAGAGAATCATATTCTTACACTTCAAGAAAAGCAACTGGTTGAAGCCAGCCAGATGAATTCACCGATTGCTTTCGCTAGTTCTGTGAAGCAGCAAAAGGGAGGCTATCTTTCCACTCAGGAAAAATATATTATTGAAGAAGTGACAAAATCTTCCCGTTTGAAATTAGAGGTCATTAATATTTTAATTCACTATATTTTAGTGATCAAAGATAATGAAACGATTCACGCTAATTTTGCTCATAGTATTGCTAATAATTGGGCACAAAAGCAAGTCGTTAGTGCAGCTCAAGCCATTGAGCAAGTAAAAAAATTCAAACAAGAAAGTGAAGAAAAACAAAATCAGCCCCGTCAAAATACTTACCGCAAACAAACCTATACGAGGACAGAGCCTATACCGAAGTGGGCTCAAGAAGATTCCAAGGCTAAAAAAGACCAGCCGATGACTCAGGAGCAAGTTCTTGAACTTCAAGAACGCTTAAAAAGAATGCGTAAGTCTCAAACGGAAAAAGAAGGTGAATAAATGAAGAGTATGAGCGATGCTATCCATAAAATGATGAAAGAAAATAATTATCAGTCTAAATATAAAGAACTGGTTGCGGAGTCCATGCAAGATGAAGATGTCCAAGCCTTCTTACGGGAAAATGAAGAACGTCTAACATCAGAAAGTATAGTCCGTTCTTCAGCCAATATTTATGAATTTGTGCAAGAAAAGAAGAAAATATTGAGTAATAAGAAGGGAATCGCACCTGGCTTCTATCCCAAATTAGTAATAAACAAAAATCACATAGATGTGACTTATATTCCCAGTGAGGAAAAGCATCAAGAAATGATGAATCTAGCTAAGAAAAACAGAGTTAAAACATACTATATGCCCAAAAATATTCAAGAAGTCAGCCTGGCTCAAATTGATGCAACAGTAGAACGTGCGGATCTACTCAATCATGTGTATCAATTTATAGAGGAATATATTCAAGCCCCTCAAAACTTTCACCGTGGTCTATACCTTCATGGCCGTTTTGGAGTAGGTAAGACTTATATTTTGGGAGCAATGGCCAATGAACTGGCCAGCCATGGCTATGAATCTGCTATGGTCCATTTTCCTTCTTTTTCTTATGAAGTGAAACAAGCCATCAGTGACAATACGACTTCTGAAAAAATAGAGCCTCTACGGCAAGCACCTATTTTAGTTGTTGATGATATTGGGGCGGATTCTATGTCATCTTGGTTAA
>JAAYGQ010000138.1 GCA_012727635.1 Tissierellia bacterium
AGGCAACAGCGATACATGCCGATGGTGGAGGCAAAGGAGTCCATATCGCCATAATTATGTCCCATAATATACACTCGTTCGCTCTCTTTTATTAGGCCGGCCAGGCCCTGGGCGACAACGCGGCTTTTTACTCGGCTTTTTCTTTCTACATTTTTGCTGCGACCACCAAAGAACTCATAGTTGTTATTTCTACGCACAACCACTTGGTCGCCACCTCGGCCTAGGGCCAGTTCTAAGGCCTTTTGACTTCCGGAATCCCTCTCAGAAAAGTTCTCTCCATCAATGCTGACTCCCATGGATAAAGTCATAGGAAAGCGGTTGCCTTCTTCTATTTTTCTGACATCATCGATAATGGTGAATTTTTTTAGTTCCATGGATTCCATGTAGCGGTTTTCCACCAGAATTACATATTCATCTTCATCAATCCTGTGAAGAATCCCTTGATGATCTAGTGCCCACTGCCGTATGGCACTATTGATTCCTGAAAGAAGAAAGGGAAGCCGATTCTCATCGGTTTCTTTTACCACTTCATCAAAGTTATCCAGTTGTATATAAATAGCCAGGGGCATCTCGTCTACATAGCTCTGTTTAAGATTAGAAAACTCCGTTTCATCATACCAGTATAAGGTATAAACATTCATCCCTTTACTTTGGGATGTAGAGCGAAATACTTTATAATGTTTTTCTCCCAGGGGCTGATCGAAGAAATATCCACCCTCGAGCATTTGCTTCCAGTTCCAGGGGGAGAAAACCGTCTCCACATTTTGTCCAATAAAGCCAGTTTCCCTGTCAAGAATGTTTTTGAATTTACTGTTGTGCCAAAGAATCATTCCATCTTCATCCACCAGTAGTACCGGTAGGGGCATATTCAGATAGGCCGATACGTGGCCTTCTTCAACGCGCAGGCGCAGGTCTTCCACCATGGTCTCCCACTGATCTCGGCTATGAAACTGAAAATAAAGGGTGTAGATGAAAATAATCAGATAAAGCCCCAGGGCCACGTAGCCCAAATCAGGATTCCCAATAAATATAAATGCGATAAGTAGCGCAAGAAGCAAAAGATAGGCCCAGGTATTTCTTCTGTATAGTTCTGTTATGGTCTTTTTTTGTTTCATGCGATATTCTCCAATTTTCTAAAATCTTTTTTTTGTTCTAAAAGCCCAATAAAGGCCAAGAAAAACTGTACAAAGGGCATGGTCAAGGAAAAGAAGACCATAACGCCCACCAGGAATTTTCCCTTGCCTCTACTTTTCATTCCAAAGACCAAAAGGCTCAGACCCTGGACATAGAATAAAGAAAGAAGAACCAAACTAAGGCTGGTAAGGGCGGTTTGCATGGGCATCTTTGTGATAAAACTTCCTAGGATTGCCACTGCATAGAGCTGTATAATCTCAACAATACCAAGGCCTCGCAAACGGAAATATTCAAATACAAATCGTCCAGTTTTTTTAAGGCCTCGAAAGTCCAACATCTTGCTAAAGACCCAGCAGATAAACAAATTAAATATCAAAGCCACAAGAAATACGATGCTAAGACTGTATTCTTTCATTGTGGCACGCAAATCCATAAGAAACTGAGCATCGGGGATACGGATTTGAATTTGACTCATATAGCCCTCTATAAGAGCCTCCAACCCATCAATGCCAAGAAGGTTTTTTTGAAGATAAAACATTGTAAGCATAACACCAAAGAGCATGGCCAGGCTAGGTAAAAAAATCATTTCCGGTGTGGATCTTCTGAAAAAACTTAGGCCCATAACGATGCCATAGATGGTTAAAAGTGCCACTTCTATTAGGCTTACCGATGGCCCAAAGATAATAAGGCTCCCAAAAATCATAAGGCCGAGGCCCGGCCCTAGATAGCCAAAATTACCATAGCGGGCGGCTGCATAGCCAAAAAGTAGGCTAAGGCTATAGATAAAAGTGGGGGATAAAAGTCCTGTAAAGACTCCGGAAACAATAAGAAGACTAAAAAATCCCAGACCCATACTATAGGTGGTTTTTTTCATCATCGTCCTCTTCTGGCATAGGTAGTCAGCAGTTCTTGTTTGAGATCCCAAAGATCCTGGGAAAGATCCACAAAGTATTTATGGGGATTTTTTATCCTCTTCACTCCATCCCAGAGTTTTTCTTCTTCCATCTCACGATAGGCTCGAATCTCCTGGATGTCCCTATCTTGATACACACACTTTCCCTCTACAAATACGGGTACCAATAGTTTTTTCAGGATAAAGTTTTGTACTGTAGTCTTTTTCCATGTAAAGAAGGGGTCAAAGAGCCTATAGGGCTGGGAGGGATCAATTTCTTCCCCCCTAAGGGTAATCAGGTCGGCTAAAGCCTTTTCACTCACCCCATCGTAGAGTCTGTAGAGTTCTTTAAAGCCCGGAGTGGTGATTTTTTCCACATTTTCTGATATTTTTATCTTTGCTTCTATTTTTCCCTCGTTTTCTATGGCCACCAGTTTATAGACCCCACCAAATACTGCGTCGCTGGCGGCAGTAATAAGCTTTTCTCCTACCCCATAGAGGTCAATCATAGCGTCCTGGTCCCGGAGGTCCTGAAGGGTCTGCTCACCAACGGAATTGCTGGCCATAATCTTAACATCATGGTAACCCGCTGCATCGAGCATTCTTCTGGCTTCCTTGGATAAGTAGGCAAGGTCACCACTGTCTAAGCGTATAGAAAGAGGGCGGTAACCGCTGGGGACCACCACTTCATCAAAAATTTTAATGGCATTGGGAACGCCGGACTTCAGTGTGTTATAGGTATCCACAAGAAAACTCGAAGCATGGGGATAGGTCTTGGCGTAGGCCCTAAAGGCCTCCTGCTCATCGTCAAAAAGCTGAATCCAGCTGTGGGCCATGGTACCGTAGACAGGAATATTAAAGTCCCTGCCGGCCATAAGGTTACTGGTTCCGGCACAACCTCCTATATAGGCAGCCCTGGCTCCCATATAGGCGCCGTCCCTGCCCTGGGCCCGTCGAGCTCCAAATTCAATAATGGCCTTACCCTGGGCAGCTCGCACAATGCGGTTGGCCTTGGTAGCAATTAGGGTCTGGTGGTTAATAATCACCAGCAGCGCCGTCTCAATAAGCTGAGCTTCTATCACCGGGGCCCTTACCGTTACTAGGGGCTCTCCAGGAAAGACCGGTGTACCTTCCTCCACCGCCCAGATGTCTCCTGTAAAGCGGTAATGGCGCACATAATCTAAAAACTCCTCATTGGTGATGCCTATACTACGAAGATAGTCAATGTCATCTTCGGTGAAATGAAGTTTTTTAATATATTTTATTAGCTGGGACAAGCCGGCAGCAATGGCAAAGCCACCGCTATCGGGGGTTCGACGAAAGAACATATCAAAATATACGATGGTGTCCTTGTATCCCCCTTCAAAATAACCCATGCCCATGGTCATCTCATAAAGATCCATAAGCATACTGTAATTGTCTTTCATTTTCATATCAAAACCTTTTCCTTCTCCAGTCATTAGTCTTTTGATTATACCACACAAAGTCTTATTCTACCCCATAACCGCTCTTAAGCACCGCTGGAAAGAAGCCCCTTTGATTTATTTGATCATTAGGAAAGTTTCTTTGTAAAGCAAGACTTCTTTTGCTATTTTTCATTAATGAATTGATAAAAAACCGATAATTTGCTATGCTTTTTCTGGAGGTGGCTATGATTCCGTTATTCGATGCCCATTTTGATCTGTTAAGTGAAATTTCCTTTAAAAGAAACCAGGGCAAAACCCATGTCTTCAAAGAAGATTTTTACCCAATCCTAAGGGATGGAGGGGTAAAGATCCTTATTGCTTCTATTTACCTTGGAGACCATCAATTAAAACACCCCTTTTATTATGCCATGGAGCAGATCGGTTGTCTCCATGAAGAGCTAAGGGAAAGTCCTGAGCTTATAATGCTTATTCGTACAAAAGAAGACTTAGTGCAGTGCAAGGCTTCGGATAAAATAGGCATTCTACTCTCCTTTGAGGGAGCAGAACCCCTTTTAAAACCCCGGGACCTTTATGTTTTCCATGAGCTGGGAGTACGACTTCTTGGCTTAAGTTGGAGCCGCAGAAATATCTATGCCGATGGCTGTGATTATAGTGGAGACGCCAAAAAAGGTGGTCTCAGCTCAGCAGGCCATGAACTTATGGCCTATGCTAAGAAGCTGGGCATCATTGCCGATGTCTCCCATTTAAGCGATGAAGGTCTTGAAGACATTATGGCTTTGGATGTGCCCTTTATTGCATCCCATAGCAACGCCCACAGCCTAACTCCAACGCCCAGGAGCCTAAAAGACAAGTACCTTGACGTCCTTAAGGAGAAAGACTTTGCCCTTGGTGTAAATGGGGCTCACTTTATTATTACCCGAGACGGAAAAACTTCCAGTGCCGAAGACTTTAAAGCCCATGTGGCCTATCTGACAGAAAAGCTTGGCGAAGACAAGGTGGGTATTGGTCTGGATCTATGCAATTGTCTTAGTGTTTTTGGAAGAAGTGACCACAGTGAACCCGAGGTTATCTCCCATCACGGAGAGTCTCAGGAGCTCTTAAAGGCTCTAGAAGATGAACTAGGCCCTGAAATCACAAAAAAAATTGCCTTTGACAATTGGTACAATTTTTTCTACCGTCATCTTTCTTAAAAACAGAGTAGAAAAGGATCCTTTGCATTTCCAAAAAAATATTCCGATAAAAACACAGGCTACCCAGTAAGTCATGTGTTTTTTTTCGTGAACTCTCTAGGCTCTGCTCCGACCTTTACTAGGTTATTGGGGATTTGATGAAAATTAGAAAAAAACCCCGGAAATTCCGAGGTTTAATCTACGTAGGGCATAAGAGCAACGGCACGTGCTCTTTTTACTTGTAAAGCTACTTTGCGCTGATGTTTGGCACAAGCACCGGTCACTCGGCGGGGAAGAATTTTCCCACGCTCTGAAACATAACGTTGCAGGGTCTTTACATCTTTATAATCGATGGTTTCGATTTTATTAGTGCAGAAGTAGCATACCTTTTTCTTTCTTGGTCTAAAAGCCATGATTCCTCCTAAAATGGTATGTCTTCATCGTCTACTAAAGGAAAGTCGGAATCCATATCATTGGAACCCTCATAGGTATTATCGGAATCCGATTCTTCTCTGCGAGAAGATCCACCTCCGGCACTGCCTAAAAACTCAACTTGATTAGCGACGATATCTGTAGAATAGCGTGTGTTTCCATCACGATCGGTATATTGATCGATTTGGACGGATCCGTTAACAGCACATTGAGAACCTTTACGCAAGTATTTAGCCACTGCCTCGGCTTGTTTTCCCCAGACAACCACTCTAAAAAAGTCTGTCTTTTTTTCCTTGGAAAAGGGGCGATCTACAGCCAGGCGAAAATTGGTGACAGCCCTTCCTGTGCTTGCAGCGAAGCGTAGTTCAGGATCTGCCGTGAGACGTCCAATGAGTATGACTTGGTTCATGGTTCCTCCTTATGAGTCTTTACGGATAATGTTGTAGCGGATTACTTGATCATTGATCTTGTAGTTACGTTCAAGTTCCATGGGCAAATCATTGCTTGCTTCAAAATGAATCAAATAATAGTAGCCTTCAGTTAGCTTTTCAATTTGATAAGCAAGTCTTTTCATGCCCCAGTCATCAACTGATTCTACAGTACCATAGCGTCCGATAATCTCTTTGAAGCGCTCGAGTAGTTGCACACGAGATTCTTCTGCAAGATCAGGACGGAATACAACGAAGCTTTCGTACTTATTCATATTTACCTCCCTTTGGTCTTCTGGCCCTCTCTCCAATGGAAAGGGCAGAGAGCTGCTGCGTCAAT
>JAAYGQ010000139.1 GCA_012727635.1 Tissierellia bacterium
CAATAATATGCTCATCTTCTCGGATCAGTGCTTCAAGTTCTTCTTTGTTAACATAGAGCACTCCGTCTTTTACATGGGTTGTTGCAGCAAACTGAACATCTTTAATAAAGATATTGCCTAATTCAAGTTGCATAGCCCACCTCCTTTCATTAAGTTAAATGTATTTTTTTATTAATTCTTCAACAGCGGTTGCTGTAGCAGCATCTCCACGTAGATCTTCAACCATTTCACCATCTTTATAGATATAGATTGCAGGAAGTCCGGCAACACCTTGACCCATTGCTACTCGACGACCCTTGGCAATATCTAAAGAAGCAAATTTAATCTTGTCACCATACTTTTCTTCTAAGGCATGGATATGAGGCATCAGTGCTTTACAAGGTTCGCAGCTTTGGCCCCAAAAATCAACCAGCATCAGTCCTGACGCCTCTAAGACTTCAGTGCTGAAATTGTTCTTATCAAGTTCTAACATTCTTTCCTCCTAAAAATTTTCTTCGATATATTTTTCGGCTTGGATGGCAGCAACAGCACCATCACTAGTGGCTGTAACAACTTGACGAAGTAGCTTCCCGCGAATATCTCCAGCGGCGAAAACTCCTTCGACATTGGTCGTTAGACTTTCATCGGCATCAATATAACCGCCGTCGTTGAGAGTAATTGTATCTTTAATTGTTTTTGTCTCAGGTAAATATCCTACCAATACAAAAACACCGAAAATGCCATCATCTTCATCGGCAAGATATTCTGTGTCTTCTCCAGTAACGCGGTTGTGAAGGACCATGCGATCCACAACACCGGCAGATCCACTAATTTCTTTAACCACACTATTCCAAATAAAATCGATTTTCTCATTGGCCATAGCTTTATCGCGAATGCTCTTGGCAGCGCGCAGCTCATCGCGTCTATGAACAATATAGACCTTTCGAGCAAATTTCGTCAGATAGATGGCTTCTTCAACAGCGGTGTCTCCTCCGCCGATAACGTAGATCTCTAGATCTTCGTAGAAAGCAGCATCACAAGTGGCACAGTAGCTTACGCCTCGGCCTGTAAATTCTTTTTCTCCGGGTACATCGAGTTTACGAGGAACAGCACCGTTAGCAAGAATAATAGATTTTGCTAAATATTCTTCTTTGTTTGTCTTAACGCGTTTTACTTTGTCACTAAAGTCAAAGCCAGTTACTTCCTCGTAACGTAGATCAACACCGAAATGATTGACTTGCTCAACCATGCGTCCGATTAATTTCGGGCCGCTTTCATCCTGGGGTGAACCGGGATAGTTTTCTATTTCTTCGGTGGTAACAATCTGACCTCCTGCTTTTTCTTTTTCTAAAAGCAAGGTGTCCAGCTTGGCACGGCCGGCGTAAAGGGCTGAAGCTAAACCGGCAGGGCCGGCGCCGACGATAATTAAATCATAAATTTTGCTCATGGATCTCATTTGTCCTTTCTATTTTTCCAATGCACTGTCCAGTAGCGTAAGATCAATCATACGGCAATCTTCCATACGTTGATCATCCTCAAGAAAAAGTTTGGGCGTTTTCATAAGATTTCTTGCCATAACAATGGCATCTTCAATAATCATAAGAGATTGTACATCCACATTGTCTCTGCTTTCTTCAACAATAATGGATTTATAGGGTGTTTCGTTGGGCTTTACGCTGCCACTTAAAGGATGACTTAAAAGTCGGTTTCCTCTATGAATACCATCTCTAACCATATCAAGAAGAGCCAGAAATCCTATAGGTGCAAAATGAACTTCATAGCGCTCACCATACTTCTCTAAAACCTTGGGATTATTTGTGATAATCTTCATATACGCTCCTAATGGACACAATTATGCATTCTCAACTAACAGTACAAGTATAACATAAAAGATTGAAATGCATACCCTTAAAGCATTTTCTACTCCCAACAAATATATAATAACTTCTGGTAATTTTGAAACTTAAATGGTTAATTTATCCCTATAATATTTACAATCTTTTATTTATTTGTCGAATAATATCAATATTTATTTCCTTTAACCATTTTACAAATAATATATCCCTTCTAGGTATATTCTTACCCAATAAACCTTAGAGATTGCTTAATTTATATTTTTTATTAAATTCTCCCCCTTGCTGGTATTCAATTGAGCTTTTTATTTTGATATTAGTCAGCTCATACACCTAGCTTGTCGACTATACAAAGCGCTTCTTTTTAATGTATACTATTTTTAGGAGGCGCTATGAAATCCATGTCGCTTTGGGAAATCTTTTATACAGCCATCAAGTTTAGCTCCACCACCTTTGGTGGCGGCTTTGTCATGATCGGAATGATGAAGAAGAAATTTGTCGAAGAACTTGGCATCCTCCGCGACGATGAAATGATGGATATTGCTGCCATCGCTCAAAGCGCCCCCGGGGCCGTTACTGTTAATGCATGGATTTTATTGGGCTTTCGTATGGCAGGGTTAACAGGAAGTCTCGTGGCAGTTCTTGGCGCAGTACTTCCTCCAGTAGTTATCATTGCACTTATTTCCGTTGTTTATAAACAATTCATACAAAGTACCCTTGTCGCCATGGTAATGAAGGGAATGCAAATCGCCGTAGCGGCTATAATCGTTGATCTTGTATTCAGTCTTTTTGATTCCCTAGCCAAGGACGCAAAACCCTGGGACTTCCTTTTGGTTGTTTTAGCTCTAATTTTACTTCTTTATTATCGTTTCCCCATTTATATTCTTCTGGTTTCCTTTGCCCTAATCGGAATTTGGAGGAAATCATGATATATTTACAACTGTTTTGGTCCTTCATACAAATTGGTATGTTCAGCGTCGGTGGAGGCTATGCTGCTCTTCCTCTTATAAAAGAGCAAGTGGTTATGAACCATCAGTGGCTCAGTGCAAAGGAATTTTATGATATTGTCACTATAGCAGAAATGACACCGGGCCCTATGGCCATCAATGCAGCCACCTTTGTCGGTATTAAAATTGCAGGAATTCCCGGTGCACTGCTGGCAAGTTTCGCTACAGTATTGCCCTCTATGATTATAGTCACTTCCTTAGCTTTGGTTCTTTATTATAAACGGGGAAGCGGGGTCAAACTCCTAGAAAAAACCCTCTACGGCCTACGCCCAGCGGTAATTGCTCTCATCACCTCGGCGGCCCTGAGCCTGATGGAAGTAGCCATGCTCCAAGGAGACCGTTTTCATTTTTATGAAATGGGAATCTTTATAATGGGGCTCTACCTTTTGCGAAGTAAAAAAATTACTCCCATTAAACTTTTGCTTCTATCAGGAGCCGGAGCACTGATTTTTTCAGGGTTTCTCGCACTTTAGCTCCATACAAATCATTATTTATACAGTTTTTCTGACCTTGCGATCTTTTCTTTTACACCTCACAACCATAGCAGGCACACTTTGAAAATAAAGAACGAAATAAAAACCGGTAGACCTTGGTCCACCGGTTTTTATCTAAAAAGGTTTAAATGTACTATATACTTCATCCTTCAAGGACCTAAGGATTTCAACGGCTAAATCAACCGCCGCTTGATAATCCTTTAAACTGGCATAGCCATAATGGGAGTGGATATAGCGTACCGGTATACCAATTACTATGGTAGGAACGCCTTTGTGGCTTAAATGAATCGGAGAGCCATTGGTGCTGCCACCACTACGGACAGCCTCTTGATAGGGAATACCTGCTTTTCTAGCCTGCTCAAGGGCAAAGCGCTGAAACCCGGGATGAGTCAACATTCCACGGTCAACATGGCGCAGCATAGGTCCCCTGTGTA
>JAAYGQ010000140.1 GCA_012727635.1 Tissierellia bacterium
TCCGGTCACAACCCCGGATAAGCAAGCCGACAGCTCAAAAAGGAGCGGGCAAGAAAGGAGTATCTTTTATGAAATCCAAGGAAGAATTATTACAAATGTTTCATACAGCACTTTGGGAACTGCAAGAGACTAATAATGAGAATGTAAAGTCAAGATTAAGGTATGAGTTGGAATTACTACTATACATACTGGAAAACGATATTGATGATGAATACGTGGCAATAGCTGAAATGTTATTATCGAGATCGTATTAAATTATTACTGTTTGGTTAGCAGAGTGACGGGGCAACGCCCCGGTAATGCGGCAGCGGAGGTCACAAGCCCCACCGCAAAAAGGCAGAAAGGAAGTAAAAAAATGAAACGAACACAAGTATTTTTACCGGAACAGCTCATCAAAAAACTTGAGAAGATGTCAGCAAAAAAAGGAATATCTAAGGGCGAAATCATCCGTAGAGCCCTTGAAGAATTTTTTAAAATTGAAGGTAAATAACCAGCGCTACACCGGGCCGGGGCGGTTTCCGATGAGCTAAAAATTGAAGAGCCGTGAGGCTCTTTTTTTATTTCGCAGGGTACTTGTACCTTCAATCTATCCTAATCTCAATGACACACCCCAATGTCGGCTTGTCTTTTTTGCCGCCAGGCATTGGTGAGTGGACTAGCCTGATGGAACCCCCAGGCTTACATTTCTTCAAAATCTCCTGCCTGTTTGTTCCATCTAAGATGGAGTAGTCCCTAATACTTCTGCTATTTTTTCTATTTTGTCAGAAGGCATATAAGTAACTTAATTACATCACAAAAATGTTATTTGTAAATAAAAAAATGTCTTGACAGGTTACTTTTGTATGATATAATATAAGTAACTTATCAGGTTGCTAAAGGAGGTAAGTAATTTTGATAAAAACAAATGAGCTAAAAGGCATTATAGTCAAGAATGGATACACTCAAAAACAGGTTGCCGAAAGAATAGGCATTACCCCAAAAACATTCTACGAAAAGATGAAAAGGGGAGTTTTCGGCAGCGACGAAATTGAAATAATGATTGAAATGCTCAACATAAGCAACCCTAGTGAAATTTTTTTCGCCAAAGAGTAACTTATTTACAAGAGATAAAGGGGGTCAAACATGTCTAATATAATCCCGTTCGTCTACAATTCCAAACCGGTCAGAACTGTTGTCAAAGACGGAGAGCCGTGGTTCATTGCGAAGGATGTGTGCGACATCCTTGAAATATCTAACAGTAGAGACGCAATATCAAGACTTGACGAGGATGAAAAGGATGTCGCTATTGCCGACACCCCTGGTGGAATGCAAAGCATGACCGTTATATCTGAATCAGGTGTTTATGCGCTGATTTTCACAAGCAGAAAACCAGAAGCAGAAAACTTCAAGCGCTGGATAAGAAAAGAGGTAATACCGTCAATCCGCAAACACGGGGCATATATGACACCAGAAACAATAGAAAAGGTCCTATCTGATCCAGATACCATCATCCAGCTAGCAACCGCTTTAAAGGAAGAACGCCAAAGAAGGCTTGTGTTAGAGCCAAAAGCCGAACAATACGACAAATTTATTTCCGGGGAGAATTACCAAGACATGAACACCGTGGCCAAAGCATTAGGATGGGGCAGAAATAAACTGTTTGCCGAACTCCGGAACAGGAAAATTCTCATGTCTGGGAACCGTCCATATCAGCGCTTCATTGATGCCGGCTATTTTGTGGTCAAGGAAAAACCTATCCAGATGGGTGGCCAGGTCTTTAATAAACCTCAGACATATGTCACAGCAAAAGGCGTTTCCTGGCTTGAAAAATTACTCTCAAAAGAAGGTGCATTGGTATGATTGGAAAAATCACTGCTATTTCAATCACCTGTAAAGTCTGCAACAA
>JAAYGQ010000141.1 GCA_012727635.1 Tissierellia bacterium
AAAAAAGAGCCTAGGCTCTTTTTTTATGTCACTAGACTCTTGGAGTAAAACCTCTATGGGAAGAAGCTGGTAGTACCATTAGTGAATCAATCCCACTCTTTGGGTTGCTAAATTGTTCTTCCAATAGGCTCTGAGTAACACTCTGAGTAATTGTTGAGGGTACAATAAGAAGAAGAATTTCTTTTTCCGGATCCATGTTAAGGCTAAAGCCCGAAAGGGCGTGGGCTCTGGCGTCGCGTCCATGGAGGATGGTAGCACCCCGAGCCCCCAGCTCTCTGGCTAGTAGAATGGTTTCATCAGATTTTCCTCGCTGTAGTACTAGGAAAATAAGGTCTTTGTGGTAACCATCAGACTTTATTAGGGGAATTGCTTCATCGGTATCTTCTTCTGATAGTATTGGGAAAGTGGCTCGTTTTTTTCGATAGGCGATTAGGGTACCTAGGATCATTAGACTGAGTACTGGTGTCATGGCAATCATAGCAATCACTCCAAAACCATCTATTAACACATTGGCCGTAGGGATTATATCGGCGGCCCCCTGGGCAAAGGCTAAAACAAAGGTGGCACTCATAGGCCCCGAGGCCACTCCACCAGCGTCATAGGCAATTCCAACGAAAATGGGTTCTGCAAAAAAAGAAAGAAGAATGGCCAGGGAGAACCCGGGAAGTAAAAAGTACCAAAGCTTAATAGCCGGTATCATGATTCTAAGCATAGAAAGGGCAATGGCGGTGCCCACGCCCAGGGATAGGGTAAGGCGAATGATTTTTAAGGGGATGGCTCCAGCACTTACCTCCTGGATCTGTTCACCCAATACATGGACGGCGGGCTCGGCAAGAACAACAATGAGTCCCGTGAGAAAACCCAAAAGCGGAAGTAGATAGGGATGGGTTCTAGCAATGCCCATGCCAAGAAGCCTGCCCATCTCCATAAAACCTTGATTGGCTCCCACAAGAAAAAAGGTTAGACCGATTAATGAATAGATAAGTCCGCGGAGAATACCAATGAGTTCTTTTTTTTCAAGTTTAAAACTACGACGATTATAAAATAAAAAGAGTAGAGCAATAGGGGCCAGAGCGCGAAAGGATTCCAGGAGCGTCCTGGGAATACTTCGAAAGACAGGCCCAAATACCCCCGTGGCTTGAACAAAGTCGGCGGCTTCGCCTTGAATATGAGTTTGCTTTGTAACAATAGCCATAAGCATTACCGCTAGCATAGGACCGGCACTCATAGCTCCCACAAGGCCAAAGGCGTCTTCTTCTGATTTGATTCCACCCTTCATTTTTGAAAGGCCAATGGAAATGGCTAAGATAAAAGGGGTGGTTAGGGCTCCTGTTGTAGCCCCCGATGCGTCAAAGGAGATGGCGATAAATTCATCGGCCACGAAAATACTTAGAAGAAAAATAATAGCGTAGGTTACTCCCATCATGACATTGTATCGTTTACTCATTAGAATCTGAACAGAACCCAGGGTAACCATTAAAGCCACTCCAACAGAAACCAGTGCCACCATGGCTTGACCGGCCATCTGGCCTCCCGAGGCAAGCTCTACCTGGGAGCCCAAAATTATCAGATCGGGCTCAGCGATATTTATGAGAAAGCCCAGAATAAATGCCAAAACTAAGGCTTTACCAAGTTTCTTTGAGGTGGCAATCTCCGAAGCCATATGATATCCGATGGGGTTCATACACTGATCAACACCCCATAAAAAAATAGAAAGTCCAAAGAATAAAAAGATAGCGCCCAGTAGAAAACGCAGGAGAACTTCATAGCTGACATCGACGATGCCAAATAGAATAAGCAAGACCAAAATAACGATTGGAATAAGGGATTGCCCTACTTCTTTTACCTTTTGCTGGAGTAGATTCATTGGCTTGCACCGACCTTTGCATCGGTTTCAAAGAGCCCTGTGGCCCTAGTTACCGGTAGGGCAAAGATAATTCCCTGACCTTCTTCTTCCAGCTGCATTTTTATAACGATTTCTTCTTGCACTCGATCGACAATTTCTGTGGGAACAACAAAAAAGACAATTTCTTTTTTGGGCTCAATTAAGAGATTAAAAAAACGGTCTTGAGGTACACCGGCACCACGTCCGTGGAGTATAGTACCCCCGGGAGCGCCGGCATTTTTGGCATGCTCTACACAGTCCTTGGCTTTTCCCTGCTCAAGGATAGAGATAATGCAGTGGTACTTATAGCGGGCAGAGTCTAAGCGCATTTGATCTTGGGTAAAACGCAGGCGCTGAAAATGGCTTAGTGGCAGAGAAAAAGATATTCCTCGGCGGCGCTTGTGGATTTTAAATTCCTTCAGCATGAGCTCGTGAAGGGGGTCCTCAAGGCTGGAGAGGATGGGTAAAAAAATGACATCCTTTTGAGATTCATTTAGGCCTAAAATCTCAAGCCATTTATTAGAGATGGTGCCCTCACCGGGCATGACTACACCGCCTCCCACACTAAAGGCCTGTGTTTTTTGAAGTATGGACTCGGCCTGGCCTCGATCGACCACAGTTATAAAAAGTGTTTGAGCTAGCATCAGAAACCTTTCTAAAAAGTATTTATTCTAAAAATATCATAGCACATTATAGCTTTTATTTCTTAAAAAGAGGTATTTTGACATGGTTATAAAGCCCGGTGAGCTTCCTGTCTAAGTCCTTTTTTTGTTCCCAGAGCAAGGTCGATGATCTCTAAAAGCTTTTGTCTATCTTCATCCAGATTGCCCCCGAGGGCTAAATAGTTCGAGGCATGGTTGGAGCGAAAAAGTATATTTTTCCCCTCTACCAGACTGATAAAAAGTCGGGTTTCTTCTAGGACTTCTTCGGGGGAAAGTAGCTCAAAGGAGCCCCCTCTAATTTCTCTATCCAGCTCTGTACCAGGCTCTTGCATCAAGGTTAAAAGACCAAGATAGTCCGGTGCCATTTTGCTTACAATGGCAGCACTTTGGGTGGCATGCTTTTTACTTAGCTCTTTTCCACCAAGGCCAGAAATTAGTGTTACCGAAAGAGTGATGCCTGCATCTTTTATTCTTTTTGATAGGGTAAGAATTTCTTCAGCGGAAGAGCCTTTTTTTACTTTTTTAAGAATTTCTTCACTGCCACTTTCAAGCCCTAAATATACAATACCAAGGCCTAGATTCTTAAGCTCCTTTAATTCTTCGGTGGTTTTTGTGGCTATACTCTTAGGAGAAGCATAGATGCCAATTCGTTCTAAGGAGGGGAAAAGCTCATTGATTTTATTTAGGATCATTCTCAGAGATTTCATAGGAAGAATTAGCGCATCGCCATCGCCTAGGAAAACTTTTCGGTAAACATAGCCGTAGCGGGACATTTCTTCGATATCTGCAAGGATATCTTCTAGGCCCCGTAGCTGAAAAGTATCCTCTTTATACATACTGCAAAAGGTGCATTGATTGTGGGAACAGCCTATGGTGCACTGAATAATCAGGCTAGAGGCTTCCGAAGGGGGACGAAAAACTTTTCCGAAATATTCCATGATAAACTCCTTTTCTTTTTGGGTAAGTATGTACTAATTATAGCAGATTGTCCAGTGAAGGAGATAACCATGAAAGAAATGATGCTAAGTGCTGATAATAAAGAACTTTACTACAGATATTGGCCGGCACCAAAGGAAGAGAAGGTTTTGCAAATTGTCCACGGCGCCAGCGAGCATTCAGGGCGCTACCATGAATTTGCCCAATGGATGAACGAAAAAGGGGTCAGCGTCTATGCCCTTGATAATAGAGGTCATGGCATGAATTCCCTTGCGCAGGGCTATGTACATATCGATAATCTCCAGTGGAAGAGACTCCCTGAAGATGTGCTCCAATTGGGAGACTTGATAAAGGAAAGAACAAATAAGACCCCCTATCTTCTTGGCCATAGTATGGGTTCTTTTATCGCTAGGATAGTGGCCTCAAGCGGTGGCGATTATCAGCGCTTTTTCTTTACTGGAACCGGCTGGGAGCCCCGGGTAAAACTGGAAATGAGCCTGGCTCTAACCGATGGCCTTATCGCCCTCCATGGCGTTCATTACCAAGACCCAATAATGGAAAGGCTAAGCTTTGAGATGTATCGCCGTGAAATGATTAAAAAAGGCTATACAACAAGTTCTTTTGGCTGGCTCACCCGTGATGCCGACAAGCTTAAGGAAGCCGAGGCCGAAATGGCCTTAAAAGAGCGCTTTAGTCTAGGTGCCTTTAAGACTCTTCTTTTACTAGTGAGGGCTGCCCAGGATACCCGTTGTCTTCCAAATATAAAAGCTCCGATTCATTTTTTAAGCGGGGAGCATGATCCCGTGGGAGAATTTACAAAGGCCGTTGATAAAGCCTACCATAGCTATAAAAAAGCTCCGGTAGAGGTATACCGCCATATTTATTCCGGGATGCACCACGAGATCCTCAATGAATTAGGAAGAGAAGAAGTTTACAAAGACATTTACTATTTTATGCAACTCTAAAGGAATTTTTAAAAAGATGCCAATATGTAAAAAAAGAGGAGAGTTCTTCTCTTCTTTTTTTATTGGCGTAAAATAAGTTTAGGAGGTGCACCATGAAAGATCGGGGCTCAATTAGTGTGTTTTTCAGCCTTCTTTTGCCTTTTTTTCTTATTATTCTACTTATTCTCTCAGAGCTGAGTTATTATCATTTTCTCCATCAAGGGGCCATAAGTGAAAATTATCTAGATATCGACGATACTCTTTCGGGCTACCATCGTGAGCTTTTTAACGAGATGGGCCTTTTGGCCTTTGAGGGAAGGCAGGGATTTGCACCCTTGTCCGATAGAAGGGTTTTGGAGGAGAGCATTATGCTACTTATGAAAGAAGCTCACCTTAGAGACGGTGTGTATTTTGCAGAGAATCTGACTTCTGAATTCTTAAAGACGAAAATGGGACTGGACTTTCCGCTATTTGATCTTGCAGAGCTCAATAGAGAACTTTCTTCCATTATCTCCAGTGCTAAAAACGGAAGCCTTTCCGAAGCCCTTAGAATTGACTTTTTTGCCCGAGCTTTAGCCATGCAGCCCTATGTCCACCTTAAGGGAATAAGCCTCTCCCAGTTGGAGAAATACATTAGGGAGGGAAATATTGAGGCGCTGGAATTTATAAGCCCTATCTTTATTCTCGATGAGGGGCTTAGAGAAAGCTATGATAAGTGGCAAGAGGCGCTAAAAAAATACGATGTGCTCAATCTCCTTGGTAGTTACGCTCTAGCAGATTATGGAGTTGACTATTTGGGCTATTCTATGACGAGGATGGAAAAAGAGGATCTGCGCTGCGAATACTTACTAACAGGCCTTGTCCCTGGACCTGTGCAAGAAACTCTTGTTAAGGCTGAGCTCTATGGTGTACGTCTTGTGCTCAATCTCGGCGAATGTTTTTCCAATCCCTTAGTAAGGGAAAGAATACTATCCCTTAGTGGTGGCGAGCCCAGCCTTTTTGCCCTTTTTGCTCTTGCTCAGGCGGCCCTTGAGAGCAATGTGGATGTTTTACGTATACTAAAAAGAGAGAAGGTTCCCCTCTATAAAGGAAAGGAAGGCTTTACTACTCTGGGGAAAACCGGTCGCTATAGTGGGGGCTGGTCCTATCCCGATTATCTCAAGGTCCTTCTGGGCCTTCTTCCGAAAAGTCTTTATTTCTCAAGACTCAATGTCGCCCTGGAAGAAAACTATGATCTAATACTGGAATGGTGCCATACGGGACTTGAAAAAAAGAAAATTCTGACTTTTAAAGGGCACTATCTCCCCTTTGAGATAGAAAAAGAAATTAAAGGAAGGCTCTATTATGTACAATCGCCAGAGGGGTAGTTTAAGTTTAGAAGCGGGCCTGGTTATGGCAATCTTTTTAGTTTTGCTGATGCTTTTTTATGGGGTGGTTTATGGCTATAGAAGCCAAAAGATTGCCTTTGAAGTCGCCACACTTTTTGTACTGGAGAAAAACACAGAGGTGCTTACGGAAAAGGATTTCGATAGGAAGCTAAATAGTCCTCTTATAAAGGTAGAAAAGGGATATGTTTTTAAGGCCATGAATCGTTTGGAAGAAGAATTTTCCTATAACGTCAATGGTTTTTCCTACCCCTTGGAGGAAGTTGTTTTTATTACCGATTATGGGAAGATGTACCATCTTCCAGGCTGTCCTACGGTAAAAAAAAGCCTGAGGCCGGTGATTAAAAAGGATGTTCCTCATCTTACCCCCTGTAGCCTTTGCCATAAATAGGGCTTTATTCCCATTAAAAAAACCACCTTGAGGTGGTTTTTTAGTAGTAGCACTCCAGTTCGCCGGCAATGACTTGAATGTTTGATTTTTGATAAAAAAGATGTTCTCCATCGACATCCATCTGACTGTCTGTGATGACACACAAATCCTTTGTTGTAAAATAATCCACATAAGGATTGGACACATGGGCTCCTTTATCAAGATTCATGGCAATATCCAGAAGATTGACAAAGGGGGCTTTTTTAATTAAGAGAACATTAAGATAGCCATCGTTGATGCTGGCATCGGGAGCTAGGTTCTTAAAACCACCAATGGTGTGGGAGTTGCTTACTAAAAAGACAACAAATTCCCCCTTATAGTGAAAATCTTTACTTTGGACTTCTATATTGTTGTAGAGGCCCCGGGTGATAATTTCTTTTAGACCTTCTATATAATAGGCAAAGGAACCAAGAACGCTTTTGAGTTGGCTGTCGGTTTTGTGGGCAACTTCTGAGAGCATCCCGCAAGCGACAACATTAATAAAATAGCGCTGGCCAACTTTACCGATATCAATACAGTGGGGTTTTGCCTTTTTTGTCAGATACCGGGCATATTCCTGGGGATTGTCGGGGAGTTTTAAATAAGAACAAAAGTCATTGGATGTTCCACCGGCGAAGGGGGCTATGGGAAGTTTTTTCTCGGAGTACATTATGCCGTTTGTAACTTCATTGAGTGTTCCATCGCCTCCCGCAGCAAGGATTAGATCAACTTCTTGAAGATCACACTGTTTTTTTGCTTCCTTAGCCGCATCCATGTTTCCGGTGGTCGGATAATAGGACACACGGTGCCCCTGATGGATGAGTGCCAGGATCAGTTCTTCGCCTACATTTCCAAGAAGCTTTCCAGCCTTGGGATTATGAATAATGTGTATACGCATATATCCTCCTACTAGTCTTATTATACGCTAAATTCATTGGAGAAGATAGAGAGGTCTCTTACTTTTCAAGCTAGGGGAGATGGGGTATACTAAAGAGAAGTAGAAACAGGAGGAACAATGAAAGAATTAATAGATCTTCTTAAAGAAGCGTCTATCGATTATAGAGAAAACGAACCCTTAAATAGGCACTGCAGTTTCAAGATCGGTGGACCGGGAAAACTTCTTCTTTTACCAAAAAATATAGAGGAGATACAAATATTGGTCAGAGCCCTTGAAGGGACGAGTTTTTTAGTCTTGGGAAATGGCAGCAATGTTCTCTTTAGAGATGGGGGCTATGACGGCGTGATTATGAAGCTTGCCCAAAACTTTTCTTCCTATCGTATAGAAGAAGATCGCATTAGCGCAAGTTCTGGCGTCTCCCTATCGGTTATTTCAAGAAAAGCAGCTCTAGAGGGCCTAAGTGGTCTGGAGTTCGCATCGGGAATCCCGGGAACTTTGGGAGGCGGAGTAATCATGAATGCCGGCGCCTATGATGGGGAACTTAAGGATGTAGTCACCGGTGTAACTCTTATGGACAAAAAAGGAAATATCTTCAAAATGTCCGGAGAAGAAATGGACTTTAGTTATCGTGACTCCCTAGCCCAGCGCATGAATTATATTGTACTAGAGGTGGAACTTCAGTTACAAAAGAGCGATTATGATAAGATTTGGCAGAAGATTGATGATTTTTCCATTCGGCGCTGGAGCAAACAGCCCTTGGAGTTTCCCAGCGGTGGCAGTACCTTTAAACGACCCCAGGGATATTATGCAGGAAAGCTCATCCAAGATGCCGGTCTTAAAGGTCTGCGATTTCGTGGTGCCCAGGTAAGCCCAAAGCATAGCGGCTTTATCATTAATGTCGACAATGCCAGTTGTGAAGACGTACGAACCCTTATCCGTCTTGTTCAAAAAAGAGTGAAAGACGAGTATGGGATAGAGCTTGAAGCAGAATTGAGGCTAATAAATGATGAGATTAAAGGCTGATTATCATACACACACCCATTATTCCGATGGCAAGGGAACGGTGCTTGATAATGTACGAGCGGCAAAGAAAAGGGGCCTAGATACCCTGGCGATCAGTGACCACTCCTGGGGCCATGGATATTTCGGTTTAAAAAAAGAGAAAAAAAATCAGTATTTTGAAGATATAGAAGAGGCACAAAGAATTTTTCCTGATATGAATATTCTTAAGGCCATTGAGTGCAATATTCTTGGCCCCGATGGAGCTGTGGATCTTACGCCCGAGGAAATGAAGGAGTTTGATATTATCCTCTGTGGCTATCATTTTGGCAGTAAAATCAGAAATGCCGGGGACCTTATGATGCATGTCTCCAATGCCCTTCATAAGTTCACCGGGCTGGGAGAAAAGCGCGTCATAAAAACAAATACGAAAGCCATTCTAAGGGCTTTGGACCATCCCATTGATGTGTTAACCCATCCTGGGGACAAGGGCCCGGTAGACATTGTGGCCATAGCAAAAAAGGCAGCCCAGAGGGGGATAAAGCTGGAAATCAACCAGCGCCATAAACACCTTACCACAGAGCAGCTTATACAGATTAAAGATTTGGATCTAGAGTTTATTCTAAGTTCCGATGCTCACAGCCCCGAGGCCATCGGGGAAGTGGAAAAAGCCTATGCAAGCATCCTTTCTTCGGGCCTGGACCGAAAAAAGATTGTGAACCTAAAGGAGACTTTGTGACCATTAAAATAATTACCGGTATGGCCGGGGGCGGAAAGAGTACGGTCCTTGATAGTTTAGAAGATATGAACTATTACTGCATTGATAATTTGCCTCCTAATCTTTTGGGAGAATTTATTCGCCTCTATGAGCGCATGGAAACAGACAGAAAGAATATGGCTGTTTGCATGGATTTACGACTAGGGGTTTTTTTCGATGAAGTTCCCCAGACCCTAGACTATCTACGGGAACTGGGTTATGATGTGGAAATCATTTTCGTCGAGGCATCGGACCAAGTTTTAATTAATCGTTTCAGAGAGGTCCGCCGAAGTCACCCTATGGAAGAAGGGGGAAAAACCTCGGAAGCCATTCGTCTCGAGCGAAGATTGTTAGCTGAGATTAGAAAGAAATCCGATGTGGTTATTGATACGAGCAAGCTGACAACCTATCAGCTTAAAAAGAAACTCACCACTCTTTTTGGAGACAAAGAGGATTTTCAAATTATCATTGAATCCTTTGGAATGAAAAACGGAATGCTGGAAGATTCGGATTTTGTATTTGATCTGCGATTTCTTCCCAATCCTTATTATGTAGAGGGACTAAAGGAGCTCTCCGGCCACGATGAAGTGGTTCGAAACTATGTGATGGCTGATCCCATATCTTTGGAAACACTAAAACGCCTAACTCATTTTTTAGACCTTTGCGTTGAACAGTTTAAAAAGACGGGAAGAGACAGCATTCATATTGGTCTTGGTTGTACCGGGGGAAGGCACCGCTCGGTAAGTTTTAGCTTACTTCTTCGGACTCACTTTGAAGAGCTGGGTTACAGTGTTTTACGTCAAGATAGAGAACAACTATGAGAATTGTAATTATTGGGGGAGGAACTGGCCTGTCGGTTCTTCTAAGGGGTTTAAAAAAGATAACAACGGATTTAAGTGCCGTTGTAAATATGGTTGATGATGGGGGAAGCAGTGGCATTTTGCGCTCGGACCTGGGTATGCTTCCACCGGGAGATCTAAGAAGCTGCATTTTATCTATGAGTAATACAACAGAGCTCCTAGAAGAAGTACTTAACTACCGCTTTGATAAGGGTTCCCTTTCGGGGCAGTCCCTAGGCAATCTGATTATGGCAGCACTGAGTGATGTTACCGGTGGGATTGACAACGCACTGGGGGCCTGTGCTGATATTTTTAACATTACAGGAAAGGTCTATGCCGTCACTTTGGAAAATATTGACCTGGTGGCGGAGCTTAAAGATGGCACAAAGGTTCTTGGTGAATCCAAAATACCCCTGGCAGTAATCGAGACAGGAAGTCCCATCCATAGGGTCAATCTCTATCCCGAGCGGCCAAGGGCCTATAGAAAAGTTATTGAAGTGATAGAAAGGGCTGATCTGATCTTGGTGGGCCCGGGCAGTCTATACACCTCTATTCTTCCGGCGCTGCTGGTTTCGGGGGTTAAAGAAGCAATACTGCGCTGTTCAGGCAAATGTGTTTATATCGCCAATGTAATGACCCAGCCGGGGGAAACCGATGATCTCAGCGTAGCGGGCCATGTTGAAGCCATCTATGATCACACCGAAGACGCGTTTTTTGATGGGATACTGGTCAGCTCTACCCCCCTTAGCGATGAGGATAAAAAGGCCTATGACAACCAAGGGGCCAGTCCTCTTTTTTGTCGGGAGTCCGACAGAGAATATTTCCAAAAAATGGGCATGGTCCTGATTGAGGATAAGTTCACCGAAATTGTCCAGGGTTATATACGCCATGACTACGATAAAGTAAGCAGAGCCCTGGTGGATTATATTAAGGAGGTAAATCAATGAGAAGAGTACCGGAACCCTTTAGAATAAAAATGGTAGAAACCATTAAGCTGGGCACCCGTGAAGAAAGAGAAGAGGCTTTAAAACGAGCAGGCTACAATCCCTTCGCCCTTAAGGCCGAAGACGTATTTATCGATTTACTTACCGATAGCGGGACCAATGCTATGAGTGACAACCAGTGGTCTGCCATGATGAGGGGCGATGAGTCCTATGCCGGCAGTCGCTCCTTCTATCGTCTTGTTGAAAGCGTGCAACACTTTAGCGGATATAAGTATGTCGTCCCTGCCCATCAAGGCAGAGGCGCTGAAAAACTTCTTTTTGAGAATATCATTAAACAAAAGGGAGATGTGGTAATCTCCAACATGCACTTTGATACCACCAAGGCCCATGTGGAACTGGCCGGTGGCAGGGCTGTGAACTCCGTGATTGAACTGGCCTATGATACACAGACCTACGGTGACTTTAAGGGGAATTTTGATCTAGAGCTTTTGGAAAAGCAAATTCTGGAGTATAGCCCTGAGCATGTAAGTGCTATTTTAGCTACGATTACCTGTAATTCTGCAGGTGGCCAACCTGTGAGCATGGCCAATCTTAGAGCAGTCCGGAAAATAGCCGATAAGTATCATCTTCCTTTCTTTTTTGATGCAGCTCGTTTTACAGAAAACGCCTATTTCATCAAAGAAAGGGAAGAAGAGTTTAAAGACGCTTCTATTCTTGAGATAGTGCGCACTATGTTTGCCCTGGGCGATGGTTTTACCATGAGCGCAAAAAAAGATGGGCTAGTGAACATGGGGGGCATTGCCGCTGTAAAGGACGATGAAGAACTTTACGATAAGCTTCGAATGAGCTGTGTTCCCAACGAAGGTTTTCCAACCTATGGGGGCCTTTCCGGCAGAGATATGGAAGCCCTAGCTACGGGTTTTGAAGAAGCCATGTCCTATGATTATCTCCACTATAGAATCTCCCAAGTGGCCTATCTTGGCGAACTTCTAAGAGAGGCCGGCGTTCCCATACAATACCCCACCGGCGGACATGCGGTTTTTGTCGATGCAAAAAAGCTCTGTCCTCATATCCCCTTCGACGAATTTCCTGCCCAGGCCCTATGCAATGAAGTTTACCTTGAAGGAGGAGTTCGTCCCGTTGAAGTCGGAAGCTTTCTTTTAGGTCGGGATCCCGATATCGGTGAAAGCCTAGAATCACCGGTAGAGTTTATGCGGCTAACCATTCCAAGAAGGGTCTATACCAATGATCATATGGAGTACATTGCCAATGTGGTTATCGATGTAGCAAAAAGAGCATCGACTCTTAAAGGGTTTACCTTTGAAAAAGAACCACCGGTACTGCGGCACTTCTTAGCGAAACTGAGGCCAATTGAATGATGGATATTATTGAAAAATTAAAAAATGAAGAGTCTTTTCTCTGGCTCCAGGGCCCCGGTGAAAAACTTTCCCCCTATAACCTGGATGATTTGGAAAGGGCGAGAGATTTTATGCAGAGTTTTGCTCCCTTTTTGATGGAGGTTTTTCCTGAGACTCTAAGAACTCAGGGTAGAATTGTTTCTGAGCTAAAAGAACTTCCACAGATGCAAAAAGCGATGGAAATGAGAAAAGGCAGACTCTTTGGAAAACTTGACAATGACCTTCCTGTGGCGGGAAGTATAAAGGCCCGGGGAGGTTTTTATGAAGTGCTTCATCATGCTAGGAGCCTAGCAGAAAAAGAAGGCTTTTATAAGGGGAATCCTCTAAACATTCTAAATCACCGTGAGTTCTTTCATAATCATGAGATTGAAGTTGCCAGCACGGGAAATCTTGGACTGAGCATTGGTCTTATTAGTGCTAGCCTTGGTTTTAAAGTAAGTGTTCATATGTCTGCCGACGCCAAGCAGTGGAAAAAAGATCTCCTTAGAGAAAAAGGAGCACAGGTATTTGAGTATCCCGGCGATTATTCGGCTGCCGTAGAGGAAGCTAGAGCTTCTTCCATGGAAAAGGGATCTTATTTTGTAGACGATGAAAAGAGCCCCTATCTTTTTATGGGTTATGCCCTGGCGGCCTATGAGTTAAAAGAACAACTAGAAGAAAAAGGCATTGGCGGCAAAGCTCTCTACGTCTATCTACCCTGTGGTGTGGGGGGAGCCCCTGGGGGAATCGCCTATGGGTTAAGCTTACTTCTTCCCCAAGCCAAGGTGTATTTTGCCGAACCAACCAAGGCGCCAGCGGTACTGCTAGGGATGCTGACGGGAAAACATGATGGTATCCGAGTGGCGGATATCGGCCTTAGCGGGAAAACCGATGCCGATGGTCTTGCTGTGGGAAGGGCATCTTCCCTTGTTGGCCCCCTTATGGTTGAAAGAATTGAGGGTGTCTACACCTTGGAGGATGATGAGATGTTGGGCTACCTAAAAATGCTTTATGAAAGCGAGGGCCTTAAAGTCGAACCCTCGGCCTGTGCAGGATTTAAAGGGGCTGAATTTATCGATGAAGAGGGCATCCACCTGGCTTGGATTACTGGAGGTAAACTCGTGCCCGAGGAAAACTTCCTAGGATATCTCAAAAAAGCCAAAGACATCCAAAACTCCTAGAGAATCTCGATGAAAAGAAGTATTTTTATTAAACCGAATAAGAATTTTACGTAAGGAGTGGGGAAGAAATTCTCCACTCTTTTACAAGGCAAAACAACATAATATTCTGAAAAAACCGAGGAAAAGATGATGAAAAGAAAAACTATACTGCAATAATATTCAGGATTTCTTTGTGGCTTGGGGTTCTTTTTGTTGTTATGGCCTTTGAGCTATTGCAAGGATATTAAGTACCTATACGCCGATCTTTGACATTCTTGGCGAGCCTTTTATTCCTCTACTTAAGCTTCTTGCCATACCCGGAGCCCAGGCTGCATCAAAAACTATGCTGCTGGACTTTATTGATATCTTCCTGCCTGCCATCATTGCTGCAGGAGAGATTCAAAGTGAACTGGCCCTTTTTGTAGTAGCAGTGGTTTTTGTTATGCAAATTTTCTATATGTCAGAGCTAGGAGCGCTTATTCTTGGTTCTGATATTCCTGTAAACTTTGGAGAGCTATTTGTTATCTTTATTGAAAGAACAATTATTTCCCTGGTTCTTTTAGCCTTTAATAAAATTTGATGTTCATCAATCATCCATAGAGGACGAATCTGTGATGACTGTATTTTCCTTCAACTTTGGCCTTCGGATGTTAAAGGCAATGCCTTGTTATAGCGAATAAACCAGTGTTTTTCCAGGGTTTTAAATAGTATCAAAGGATTGTAGTATAATGTTGTTATAAAATACTACAAATATACAAGGATATAATTTTATTAAAAAGGGAGCGTGTTATGAAGAATATAGAGCGGAGAAAGTCAGTAAGAACCTATAGCGAAAAGGAGATTTCTTTAGAAATAAAAGATCAGCTTGAACAGTTTATAGCTAAAGTAGAAGAGTCATATCAAGGTAAATTTAGATTTCCTATCATCGATTCCAAGGATTCTTCCAACAATAAAATTGGGACCTATGGAGTGATTAAAGGGGCCAGGTATTTTGTGTGTGGCATTGTAAAAAATGATGCAATGGATCTGATTGAACTGGGGTATAGCTTTGAGCAGATTATCCTCTTTGCTACATCACTGGGCCTAGGCACTTGCTGGCTAGGGGGAACCTTTGAGCGGTCAAATTTTGCTAAATCCGCTAATTTAACTCAAGAGGAAAGATTTATAGTAACTACTCCCATAGGATATGAGAAGAGTGATAAGAGCCTCACTGAGATTGCTATGCGAAAACTCGCAAAATCCGATAGTAGAAAGGACTGGACGGAATTATTTTTTGATGGAGAAAACTCTAAACCACTGGATAGAAAGGGCTTAGGTGTATTCGCCGAGGCTCTAGAAATGGTGAGAATCGGTCCTTCGGCTTCAAATAAACAGCCCTGGAGAATCGTGAAAAATGCCAGTAGATATGATTTCTTCTTGGAGAGAACTCCCGATTATGCCAAATCCTTAAACTTTGATATTCAATTGATTGATATGGGTATCGCCCTGTGCCACTTTGAACTTACACTCAAAGAGCAGGGCCTTGAAGGTAAACTTGAAAAGCTATCTGCAAATATCCCTTCCTGGGATGGGAGTGAGTATATCCTTAGCTGGATTCTATAGTTTAGTTGGCTTATTGGCTCGAAGAAAATAAAGAATAGATAGTAATGATTTAAGAATATTCTACTGTCTTTAATGCCCATAGTTTCTAAATTGGATTGGGAGGCTGAGGCCTATTGCAAAGCGAATATAGTTAAAGCCAATCCAGTCCGACCCATGGGAAAAGGAAAAAACATGTCCTTTGTATCTAGTAATCGGGCAGTGTTTTTTAATGGAAGTTTGAAACAGCCGCCTATGTAAGGGGTTTAAATATAAATAGGATATATATAGAGGGTTTAGGTCATGAATATCCCGAAAACTTCTGGGAAAGAGTAGGGAAATATATTGTCAAAATAGATCTTTAAAATTATGCAGAGCAGCGAGTCTTATAGCGAGGAATTGAAATGGACAAAATACAATTGATTTCCCCAACAAAAGAATTTGAATCTCAAGTTATGCAGTATAGAAAAGAATTTCTAGAATGTAACGAGAGCATGGCGGGAGCTAGTGATTTAAGAAGGGTGAAGTCCTTTGAAGCATGGCTTAAAGCAATAAATGATAATTTGCAAGATGAAACCCTAGAAGAAGGCAGCTTGGTTCAAAGATATTGGATCGATTTAGATTGAAAGTGGATGTTAAATCCACAGTACTTCCTTTATTGCATCCATTAGATCATTGCCTATTAAAGAGAGAAGTTTGGGATAGAGCCAGTACACAGAAGAATTCGAAGATAAAAAAGAGCGACCTTATTAGTGGTCGCTGTTTTTTGCTTTTATTCTGCACTGAATTTATCGAAATATCCTTGGATGTAAACGATAGGTGTGCCCTTATCGCCGCTTCCTGAAGTAAGGTCACTAAGGCTCCCGATTAGGTCAGTAAGCCTTCTTGGTGTAGTGCCAAGACTTTCAGCTTCGCTTATATCCTCTTCTAGAATTTCCGCCACATGGTGTTTAATCGCGGATTTGAGGTCTTCACCTTTGAGTTCCGAGAACATGTTATCGGCAAGATATTTAATTTTCATTTCGGAAGGTGTACCTTCGAGGCCTGGTGTAAATCCAGGAGAAACAACAGGGTCAGCTAGTTCCCAAATTTGGCCCACGGGGTCTTTAAAGGCTCCGTCACCATAAATCATGACCTCTATAAGTTTTCCTGTCAGCTTTTTCATTTCTGTTTGAAGCTGCATCACAAGGGTGTCACAATCTCTAGGGAAGAGTTTAATTGTGCTCTGCGTAGCGGCATTGGCCCCCAGAAGTCCGAATTCTTCATTGTAGCCATGATCGGTACTGGGACTGTTTAATATCTCTGCCAGGGTGAGCACTAGCTTTGCTCCCGACTCTTGCAGAATTTTTTTTGTTTTTTCTCTTGTATGGATGTCACAATTCAGAATATTTTTTGTATAGGGAAGGATGCTGGTGGCGATATTTGCAAAAATGACTTTGCAATTTACCCCTTCGCTTTCGAGTATTTCTCGGTAGAACTGTACATAATCAACTCCGGTAAATAGGTGGTGGAACTTTCCGAAAAGGGCACGGTATTCTCTTTCACTAAGCACATCGGTCCAGGGGTTTACTCCTAGCTTCTCTAAAACCTCGGCGAAGGCCAAAGAGTTTCCCATTTCATCGGAAGGATAGCTAAGCATAAGAATGATTTCTCTGTTTCCCATGGCTGCGCCCTGGGCAAAACCTTTTAGGCTTGTGGCAAAGCGGTTGCGGCTGAGTATGGGGAAAATGATGCCCACAGGTTCATTTTCAGGGAACTTCTCATGGAAGTCCCTGGCGATGTCATCTATATTGGCGTAGTTGCCTTGGGCTCTGGCAACAACGGATTCTGTAATGGCGATGATGTCTTTGTCCCTGGGCTGAACTTGCTCCACTAGATAAAATTTCATTAGAAGTCGGCTGATTTCTTCAACCAAATCATCTCCTTCTTTAAAAATAGGAGCCCGTAGACCGCGTACTACTGTACCCAATATTCTTTCCATGTCCTACCTCATTTCTTAAGCCTTTATTCGTTTTCATTGTAACAGATTGAAGGAAAGAGGTAAAGATTAAGCGGATTTCCGCCACTGGTTTGCTGTTGATTAGGCAATATTGAATCCTTATATTTGGCTACTTCGAGATAAATCTTCATAAAACAAATTTGTGCCCTGGGCTTTTGTTGGGGTATAATGATAGCTAGGAGGCACCATGATAATAAGTGCAGGCGGTGTTGTTATTAGCGAATCCAAGGTTCTGCTTCTTCTTAACACCAAAGGAAAATGGGTTCTTCCCAAGGGACATGTGGAAGAGAACGAATCTCTCAGAAGCGCAGCAGTGCGTGAAGTTAGAGAGGAATCGGGCCTTGAAGCAAAAATCCAAAAAAAGCTTGGATGGATAGAATATAGTTTTTATCATCAAGGGCGAAACCATAATAAAAAAGTACTTTGGTTCAAAATGCGTAGAACCGGAGGTATTCCTCAGCCCCTTCGTCAAGAAGGATTTGTCGATTTCGGGTTCTTTGCCCTGGAGGATCTTCCCGAATCTCAAATGCATGAAAATGAACTGCTGATGATTCAAAAGGCCTTTACCTGTTAGGAGAGTTTATGTCTTATTCTGCTAAGCTCAAAGAAGATCTTCTACTTAAAGGAGAGGATGATGGGCTAATGGCCCTTCTTTCGGGCTTTCTTCGCTGTTCTTACCATGAGAATAGGTTTAGTTCTGATTTGGCCCTATTGATTCGTTATGTTTACTTGAAACTCAAAGAACATGACATCGAGGTAAGCATCGGGATTAAAAAGAGCAGCTACTCGAAGCTCAATCGATATTATCTTTTGATTCCCCAGGAGAAAGACCTTATAAAGCTCCATGTAATGGATGATAGAGGTCTTGTGCAAGATGTTCCCGGAATTTTTTATTCCCTTATGAAATTGCAAAGAGCCTATCTAAAGGGGGCTTTTTTGGCCTGCGGTTCTATCAGTGACCCTAAAAAAAGCTACCATTTAGAGATGACCTTTAAAGAGGAGTCCATGGCTAGAGCCATACGAAATCTTTGCGAACACTTTGATCTTGTTGCCAAAATTATTTATAGAAATCAATGGGTGGTTTATATCAAAGACTCACAGAGCATAGTGGATTTTTTGGTGCTTATGGGAGCCTCTTCCCGGGCCTTCGCCCTGGAAGATTTGAAGATCCTCAGAGCCATGAAAAGCGATGTCAATCGATTGGTCAATTGTGAAACTGCTAACATCAACAAAACCGTTGATGCTTCGATGAGACATGTTCATGCCATTGAGCGTATTCAAAATACCATGGGCATTGCAGCTCTTTCTCCACCTTTACAAGAGATTGCGCTGCTGCGTTGGGAAGAACCTGAGCTAAGTCTTAAAGAACTAGGTCAGAGCCTAGACCCACCCCTTAGTAAATCTGGCGTCAATAATCGCCTTAGTCGGCTGGTGAAAATCGCTGAGAAACTGGAGGGATTATGAAGCCATTTGTTCACCTTCATTTGCACACGGAATACAGCCTTCTTGATGGTTTTTGCCCCTTAGAAGAGCTGGTTTTATCTGCAAAGAAAAAAGGTTTTAGCCATCTGGCCATTACCGATCATGGTGTTATGTATGGCGTTGTTGATTTTTACAAACTCTGTAAGAAGCACGGGATAGAACCCATAATAGGCTGTGAAATTTATGTGAGCTCGGATAATCCCAAACTGAACCATCACCTAGTGCTCCTTGTCAAAAACAAAGTGGGCTATGAGAATCTGATTAAGATGGTAAGCCGGGGTTTTACAGAAAACTTTTATTATAAACCTCGAGTTACCAAGCAGCTTCTGAGAATGCACAGTGAAGGGCTTATTGCCCTTTCTTCCTGTTTACAGGGGGAAATCCCCCAACTTTTATTACTGGGCCGAGAAGAAGAGGCGTTAAGGGTAGCTTTAGATTATAAGAAGATATATGGAGAAGATTTTTATATTGAACTTCAAGATCATGGCCTGGCCGAACAAAATAGAATCCTTCCAAGACTTATGGAGCTCCATAAAAAAACGGGAATCCCTCTGGTGGCCACCAACGATGTCCACTATGTAGAAAAGGAAGATTATCTTGCCCAGGACGTCCTTTTATGCATTCAGACTGGTGCCCAGTTTAAAGAAAAAGATCGTATGCGTTTTCCCTCAAAGGAATTTTATTTAAAGAATGCCCAGGAAATGTATAGCCTATTTCCCCAGGCTCCCGAAGCTCTTGAAAACACACAAAAGATTGCCGATCAGTGCCATTTTGATTTTGATTTTTCCACCATGCATCTGGCACCTTTTTCTCAAGATAAGAATTTTGACGCCAAAGAAGTTGTGAATAAACTCTGCTATGAAGGGCTTTATAGGCTCTATGGAGACGATGAGCACAGAGAGCGCCTTGAAGAAGAACTGGCTATAATAGATGATATGGGTTACAATGATTTCTTCTTAATTGTGGCAGATTTTGTTTCCTTTGCAAGAAGTAAAGGCATTTTTGTGGGTCCTGGTAGAGGCAGCGGAGGTGGAAGTATAGCAGCCTACTGTTTAGGGATTCATAGAGTGGATCCTATCAAATATGGACTGCTTTTCGAGCGTTTCTTAAACAAAGACCGAGTGACCATGCCGGACTTTGATATTGATTTCGAAGATGAACGTCGCCAAGAAGTTATTGACTATGTTTCGCTTAAATACGGCAGCTCCAAAGTGGCCCAGATCATCACCTTCGGGACCTTCGGTGCTCGCCAAGCGATTCGAGATGTAGGGCGCGTCTTTAGTATGGATTATGCCGAAGTGGACCGAGTGGCCAAGGCCGTTCCGGCTTCTTTGGGGATGAGTCTTTCTCGGGCCATAAAAGAGAGTACCAGACTTAGAGAAATGATGAAAAAAGAGGAAGTGGCCCTTCTTATTGATATGGCCCAGCGTATCGAAGGGCGTCCCCGCCACTGCTCAACCCATGCTGCCGGTGTTGTTATGGCAGGCAGGCCCTTGGAGGAAGTAATTCCTCTGGCCAAGCAAGATGGCGTGGTGGTGACCCAATACAATATGAATCTTCTTGAAGAGCTGGGACTCTTAAAGATGGACTTTTTGGGCCTTAGATATTTAACTATAATAAAACGTTCTTTGGAACTTATTCAAGAAAACAAGCAGATTCACATTGATATTGACAATATTCCCACCGATGATGAAAAGACCTACCAGCTTCTGGGAAGGGCTGATACTTTAGGCATATTTCAACTTGAGAGTACAGGCATGCGTAACTTTTTCAGAGAAATTAAACCCCAATCCATTGAAGATATTACCGCAGGCATTAGTCTTTACCGGCCTGGGCCAATGGATCAAATTCCAGTGTATATCCGAAACAAACACAATCCCCAGTTGATTGGCTATCCCCATCCATCGCTAAAACCCATCCTAGAAGTGACCTATGGGGTTATGGTTTATCAAGAGCAGGTTATGGAAATGGTACGCACTCTAGCAGGATATAGCTACAATCAAGCCGATATTATCCGCCGTGCTATGAGCAAGAAAAAAATGGATGTAATGGCTAGGGAAAGGCAAACTTTCATATATGGCAATGGCAAAGATATCCACGGGGCCATAAAAAAGGGCTTAAGTGAAAAACAAGCCCAAGAGCTCTACGAGACCATGACGGAATTTGCTAACTACGCTTTTAATAAAAGCCATGCGGCAGGTTATGCTCTCATCGCCTATCAGACGGCCTATCTTAAAACCCACTATCCCGTAGAGTTCATGGCGGCTCTAATGAGCTCGGTGATGGGCAATAGTGTTAAGCTGGCCTCCTATATGGAAACATGCCGGTCCATGGGGATTAAAATTTTGCCTCCCCATGTGAACTATTCCGTCAGCGGTTTTTCCACGGAAAAAGGTGCCATTCGTTTTGGGCTTAAGGCCATAAAAAATGTAGGCGGAATTCTTATTGACAGTATTCTAGAAGCCCGAAAATCCGGTCCTTTTAACACTTTTGAAGAGCTTCTTCAGCGCCTTAGTGCCACCAGCCTAAATAAGCGGGCCTTTGAGAGCCTTATAAAGGCAGGGGCCTTAGATGATATGGGCGAAACTCGCAGAAGTCTTCTGCAGCGCTATGAGATTCAAATAGATGGCCTGCAAAGGGGAGAACGACTCAACGCCCTAGGGCAGATTAGCTTGTTTGACGAACTGATCCCCACTGTAAGCACGGCGCTAAATGTGAAGGAACTGGAGGAAGAAAAACTTCTGTTATATGAGAAGGAAGTTTTGGGTATGTATTTGTCGGGCCATCCACTTTCAAAATACGCTCCTCTACGGCGAAACGCTCTGGACCTTTCGGCCATTGCCGAACTCAGCGAAGAAGAAGGCGAAGGCAAAAGGGTTGATCTTCTTCTTATGAAAAAAAGCATTACACGAAAAATGACAAAGAACTCAGAAAATATGGCCTTTGTAGAGATGGAAGATGAAATGGATAACATTGAAGTGGTTTTTTTCCCCAGAGTATTTAAGGATTATGAAGCCCTTTTGGAAAAAGAACGCTACTTTATGGTCAGGGGCAAACTTCAGATGAAAGAGGATGAAAAGCCAAATCTTATTTGTGAGAGACTCAAAGCTTTAACCAAACCTCCATCAAAGGAAATACTTTATATAAGAGTCCATCGCTTTGAAAAAGAAGCACAGGAAGATCTTCTACAGCTATTTAAGGCAAATCCCGGTTCTATGCGGGTACGTATATATGAAATCGCCTCGGCAGAACTTCGTGAAATAAAACATACCTCAGTGAGCACCTCAGAAGCCTTTATTCAAGAACTTAAGAGGCTCTTTGGTGAAGACAGTGTGGTTATAAAATAAAAAGGGAATGATTATGAAAACAATAGGAGTTTTAACCAGCGGTGGCGATGCCCCAGGCATGAACGCTGCCATCAGAGCCGTGGTACGCACGGCTATGCATCACAATCTTGAAGTCTATGGTATTCATAGAGGTTATCGAGGACTTCTTGAAAAGGATTATGAAGTTTTAAATTCGCGCAGTGTCAGTGATATTTTGCAGCGAGGAGGAACCTTTATCAAATCCGCCCGTTGTCCGGAATTTAACACTGAAGAAGGCGTAAAAAAAGGAAAGAAAATCATTATGGATCTGGCCCTGGATGGTCTTATCGTTATTGGTGGAGATGGTACAATTCGTGGTGGCCTAGAACTTGCCAATGAAGGGGTCAATGTCATTGCCCTTCCTGGAAGTATTGACAATGATATGGGTTATACGGACTTCACCATTGGATTTGATACAGCTATTACTACGGTAATGCACGCAGTAAGCAATCTTCGTGATACATCCAGCTCCCATGGCAGAGTCTTTGTGGTTCAGGTCATGGGCAGGGACTGTGGAGATATTGCCCTTCACGCCGGAATTATTTGCGGTGCTGAGGAAGTGATTGTTCCCGAAGTTCCCTTTAATATCGAAGAGATTACAAGCAATATCCGAAGGGCTATGGCAAGAGGAAAAAGCCACTATATTATTTTGTTGGCTGAAGGTGCAGCGGATCCCTTCTTATTTACCGAGAAGATTCAAGAACTCAGTGGTATTAACACTCGTCTAAACATTATAGGCTATCTCCAAAGAGGGGGGAGTCCTTCGAGCTTTGATCGTATGTTAGCTACCCGATTAGGATTTCATGCTGTAGAGCTCTTGGTGCAAGGAGAGCAAGGTGTTGCAGTGGGAATCCGAGGAAATAAAGTCATTCACAAAAATTTACAACAGGCCATCGAGGCTAGGGATTCCCTGGACAAAGACCTCTATCAAATGGCGAAAATATTGGCGGTGTAAAATGTTAAGTAGAAGAACAAAAATTGTATGTACTTTGGGTCCTGCTACAGATAACCCTGAGATATTAGAAGCTGTAATGAAGGCAGGCATGAATGTTGCTCGTTTTAATTTCTCCCACGGTTCCCATGAAGAACATAAAAAGCGTATGGATATGGTTAAGCAGTTAAGAGAAAAACTCAATCTGCCGGTGGCAATGCTTATCGACACCAAGGGTCCCGAGATTCGTCTTGGAAAGATTAAAGAAGGCTGCTCACTAACCAATGGTGACTACTTTATACTCACCGGAGAAGTTATTTTAGGAGATGAAAAAAGAGCCTCCATTAGCTATAAAGATTTTTATAAAGATCTCCGTGTAGGCAATTCAATTTTAATCGATGATGGACTGATTCACCTTCGTGTTGAGGGAATTGACGAAATAGGAGATATCCATACCCAGGTCATCGTTGGTGGCGAGCTTAAAAATAATAAAGGAATCAATGCGCCGGGAATCCGGGTTAATCTACCGGCCTTTACTCCCCAGGATGAGGCGGATATTATTTTTGGTTTGAGGCAAGGAGTCGATTTTATTGCTCCATCTTTTGTATGTAATAAAGAAAATGTATTGGATATAAGAAGAATTCTTGAAGATGAAAATGCTTCCCATGTTCAAATTATTTCTAAAATTGAAAATCGTCAGGGCTACGATCACCTTGAAGAAATCCTGAAGGTCAGTGATGGAATTATGGTAGCCAGGGGGGATCTTGGTGTTGAGATGCCCATTGAAGAAGTTCCCATTGCTCAAAAAGTAATGATCAAAATGTGCAATGCCATGGGAAAGCCTGTCATTACAGCAACCCAGATGCTAGATAGTATGATTCGCAATCCAAGTCCAACTCGGGCTGAGGCCACCGATGTTGCAAACGCAATATTTGATGGTACCGACGCTATTATGTTAAGCGGCGAAACCGCCGCTGGCCATTATCCTGTAGAAGCTGTGCGGGTTATGGACGCCATCGCTCGTAAAACCGAAGAGGCCCTTCCCAGTTATGCCATGGAACGTGATTATGAGAAGTATCACGACTCTGTGACCTATGCCGTTAGTAAAGCTACGGTGGAAGCAGCTCATAATCTTGATACTGAAGCCATACTCACTGTCACAATGAGTGGCTTTACCGCTAAAAAACTGGCGATGCACCGTCCCCATTGTCCCATTATTGCCTTGACACCTAGAGTAGAAATTATGCGTACCCTTTCTCTAAGCTGGGGCGTCTATCCTCTTTATCTTCAAGAATTATTTAGCACCGATGAGATGTTTAGAGAGATGGCTGGAGTTTCTCAAGATGCCGGCTATGTGGAAGAGGGAGATATGGTTATCATTACCACCGGCCTTCCCCTGGGCATTGCCGGAGCCACGAATCTTATGAAGATTCATGTGGTGGGTGAAGTCATGCAAAAGGGCATTGGTATTGGAGAGGGCACCATTAAAGGAAGAATTCGCTTTGCCCAAAACCTCCATCTCGAACCCCTTCAAGAAGGAGATATCTTGTATCTGGAAGAAGTGGTTCCCCAGGATTTAGCGCTTGTTAAACAGGTTTCGGGTCTTATCACCGCTGAAGGTGGCTATACTTCCCTTGGTGCTCGCTGGGCTAGGGAGCTGGGTATCCCTGCTGTTTTGGGAGTCCGACTTCTAAGGAGTCGAATCCATGACGGTCTTGAAATAAGTCTAGATCCAAAACTTGGAATTATCTATAATGCTGCCGATGTGCTATAAATTGTACTTTTTGGGTAGAAGATGAAATAGCAGGGCATAGTAAATTGTACCCTGTGTTTTCAAACAACTAGGGATCCAGGGAGGGTATAGATGAAAAGAAATAGAACTCTCACAATCGTTTTTGCTCTGCTACTGTTTTTAGTAAGTTGTGGAGAAAAAGAAGAATCTGGCTCAAAGGAAATACCCAAAGCAGCGGTAGAAGAAATAAGTACAGAACAAACTCCTCCTAAAGAAGAAGTGCAACCAGCAGCGCCAGTTGTAGAGGTGCAGCCGACAGTACCCCTTGAAGAAACCAAATCCGAAGAGGAAGTAAAAGAATCCCCTGTTAGTGAAGATCTTTCTGCCTTGGGCAAAAAAATGGTCAAGGCCGAAGAAGAGTTGAATAGTATGAAGACCACAGGAACTTTCGAAGTTATTACGGATATTAAAGAAATGGGAGAGTTTGCTATTGTCATGGACCTTGAAACCATTTTTGTGAAGGAACCTTTTTTTGTTCATACGAAAACAATAAGTAAAGCCCTTGAAGGATCCAGTGTGCCATTCTTTAATGTCGATCTGGAGTTTTATCAGGAAAAAACACAAATGTGGACTAAAAACTCTATGTTTGGAGAGACCTGGGTGCGAGTAGGCGTTGAATCGGAAGATTTTGATAGCTATGATCAGTTTTCCTACGGCCAAAGCCCTGCAAGCATTTATGGAGAAAACTTTGATTTATTTGATGTGGAGAAAAAGGGATCGGATTACCTTTTAACACTGACAGGCGATGATGAAGATTGGGCTGACATTATAAAAACCATCTTTCAAAACGATCCCCAACTACAAGAAGATCAAGATGAGGTAAAGATTCGCTCATTATTTGTGGAGATTCTTGTTGACGGCAGCAGCTATTTTCCTAAAGAATTTAGAATTGATATGGAGTTTACAATAGTTGGTGAAGAAGAGGAAGAAGACGTACAAATCAAACAAAAAGGATTCTTTCTCTACAGCGACTATAACTCTTATAGTGATATGAAGGTGCCACAGGAAGTCATAGATTCTGTGCAGCGCTAAATTAAAAAAAGATCAGGGTACACTCTTGTCCCCTGATCTTTTTTTGTTGAGCGATTATCCGAGAAAATTTTTATTTGATTGTAGAGATTCATAGGTATCACTTGTGTAGCATAGAATAAAGACAAAAACGCAGGATTATTCCTGGGTTTTTACTGCTTGCCTAAAGAGCTTCAGTTCCTCTTCAAAATCTTTGTAGGCCTTTAAAGGGATAAAATAGTGATCATGTTCAAAGCTAAAGCCGATTCTCGTGGTCAGTCCTGCGCCCAATTCTCCTTTTTTCAAATAGGGAATACCCGTTTCTTTCAAAAAGTCTTCAATACGTGGGGAAAGGAAATAATCGGCTTCCATATAATAGATGGGATCTTCCGGTGTCGAGAGATTGCCCCTGGTACCACAAGTGGGGCAAAGTTCCTCCTTATAGGGAGCAAAACAATGAGGACAATAATGTTCTTTCATAATATATTGAGTGCTATCACCCATCCTCCTTTTCTTTTTAAGTTTATTATAGCAGATAATTCTTAAAGCCAAGGGATTTTAAATTTCGACAAGAGTGGAAAGCGACTTCAAAATATTGCTAATCTTGCCCTTAAAGCTTTTTTATGCTAAAATTGATGAAATGGTGCTTATGATCCGTGATCAAAGTACTATGAAAAATTCTAAGGAGGAAAAATGATGAGGAAGAAGATTACAATTTTCTTGCTACTTGCTCTACTTCTAACTTCAGTTCTAGCGGGCTGTGGTGGTACGGATGAACCGGCTCCAGCTCCAGAAGAGCCAGCCGCTGAAGCACCAGCTGAAGAGCCAGCCGAAGAACCGGCTGAAGAAGTTGCAGAAGAAGAAGAAGAAGAAGACGCACCTTTTGTTAGTGAATATGTGGGTCAAGATAACACATTAATATTTGGTGATACCACAGGAGCTAGCGGTGACTGGGAGACCTTTTGGGCGAACAACGCCATGGACTATGCAGTTCTCCAGTTGACACAAAAGCAAGCCACCATGGAGTGGGACTTTGAAGGTGCCCCCCACGTTAATGAAACAGCTGTTGAGAATGTAGAAGGCACTGAGAACGAAGATGGATCTATGACATATACTTGGACCATCAAAGAAGGTCTAGTATGGAGTGACGGTTCACCCATTACTGCACAAGATTATGTTTCAGGAATTCTTTTTGGTAGTTCACCACAAATGGTGAAATTTAAATCCAAATCACAAGCAGGTTATTATCTTAAAGGCTTTGAAGATTTCTATAAAGGAAAAACCAGAGTTTTTGAAGGGGTTAATCTGATTGATGACAAAACCTTTGCCCTTACAGTTGATGCCCAGCATCGTCCGAATTTCTACGAGCAAGTCAATGCTTCAAGTTCACCATTTAATCTTTCCTACTGGATAGGTGATGACACAGTTATTAAAGACGACGGTGAAGGTTGCTATTTCGATGGCGAATTTGCAGAAATGATCAACTATGAAGCCGTTGCAGCAGCCGAGGAAGCTGAAGAAGCTGAAGAAGCTGAAGAAGCTGTTGAAGGCGAAGAAGCTGAAGAAGCTGAAGAAGAAGATCTGACTCCAGAACAACAAGTCCTCTTTGACAAATACAATGAAATGATTCAAAAAGCACGCTTTGGTGTTGATAACTGGCCAAGTTCCGGACCTTATGTTATTAAGAGCTTTGATGAGCAAACCAAAGAAGTTGTTCTTACAATCAATGATAAATATCCTGGTAACTTCGAAGGCGTAAAACCTTCCATTCAAACTGTAGTTATTCAGGAAGTTCAAACTGAAACTTCTATGGATCAACTCAGAACCGGACAAGTTTCACTTCTAACAGGTCAAATGAGTGGTGACGAGATCAACACTGGTCTTGACATGGTAGAAGAAGGCGATGAATTCGATTTTGTTTCCTACCCCCGCGCTGGTTACGGACTAATCGACTTTAAATGCGATGTTGGTCCTACTCGCTTTGTTGAAGTTCGCCAAGCCTTAGCAAAACTCCTTGACCGTAATGAATTCGTACAGAGATTCACCGGCGGTTTTGGTAGTGTTGTTCATGGTCCCTACGGCGAAGGACAATGGTTCTATCAAGAAACAAAAGATGAACTTCTTGACCTTGTAGATTTCTACGAATACTCACCTGAAGACGCCATCGTTCTTCTTGAAGAAGCCGGATTTACCCTTAACGGTGACGGCGAAGATTTCCAAGAAGGCGACGAACTTCGTCACCGCATGGGTGATGATGGCGAGCTTGAGCCACTAGTAATTAAGTGGAGCAGCTCCGGTAATGAAGTTTCCAAGATACTTGATGTTCTTCTAGCTGAAAGCCCTGAAGTGAAAAAAGCTGGAATCAAGATTGAAGAAGATACAATGGACTTCACCGAGCTTCTAAACTATTACTACAGAGAACAAAGTGATGAGAAGTATGCGGTTAATGACTATAACATGTTTAACCTAGCAACAAACTTCAACAAAACCTATGACATGACCGATAACTTTACAACGGATCCTGAAAAAGTAGCTTTAGGTTTTAATGGCAACTATCTTCTAGATCCAGAACTTGAAGCAGCGGCCAATGCCATTGTTAAAACTGATCCTACAGACCTAGAAGGCTTCAAACAAAAGTTTGTAGATTACGTTGTTCTTTGGAACGAACTGCTTCCCCAAGTTCCTTTGTACTCCAATGAAGTGCATGACTTTTTCTCATCAAATATTGTTGAGTATCAAAACTCAGCTATGGCTGATATGAGTATGGTTGTACTTTATGCCAAGATGGCACAATAAGATCAAATTATAATTTTATGTAAAAGACGGTAATGAGGCGAAAGCCTCATTACTGCTTTATACAGACACTTTTCATATTCGTATTATTTGCTCACATAAAAATAGGAATGATAAAAAAAATGTAGCATTAAGGAAGAAGGCAGGTTTAGGATGCTTAAATACATCATAAAAAGAATTATTTATATGATCTTTGTTTTCTTCGTCATGTCCATTCTTTTATTCTTTTTATATAATATGATACCTGGAGATCGTGCCATGCAGGAGGTTCTGCCATTAAAAGAGCGCCTTAGACCGGCTCAGTTTCAGGAATTATATGAACAGACAAGAAAAGAGATGGGTCTTGATGATCCTCTTATCCTCCGTTACAAGAGGTGGGTTACAGAAATTCTAAAAGGCAACCTGGGCGATAGTGATCGCCAAAAAAGACCAGTAATTGACATTATAAAACCACCCATGCGCAACACAATATTTATTAATATATTTGCTATAACTTTGGCACTGGGGATAACCATCCCCCTTGGTATACGCACAGCGGTAAAAAAGGATTCTACCTTTGATCGGGTTGTGCAGGTAGTTACCATTGTGGGGTATTCTGTACCAGTATTTATTACAGCCCTGGTTTTTATCTATATCTTTGCGGTCCTATTGCGCTGGTTCCCCGTATCAGGAATGAACACGGCTAACTTCGATGGGACCAAATGGGAAAAATTGCTAGATACTATGTGGCATCTTGCGCTACCTCTAGCCATCTTAACCTTGACTTCTCTAGCCGGCGTTACCCGTTATGTCCGTGCTGCTATGGCCGATGCTCTGAGCATGGATTATATAAAGACTGCTCGAGCTAAGGGGCTTAGTGAAAAAACCGTGATCTATTCCCACGCTTGGAGAAATGCACTGCTACCGGTTATTACACTGATTATTGGGTGGGTTATGAGTATATTCAGCGGCGCCTTTATCATTGAAAGTATGTTTTCATTAAATGGGATGGGTCGCCTTTACATCGACTCCCTTAACTATAAAGACTTCAATGTTGTACTGGCTATTCAAATGTTTTATATTATTATCAGTTTGATGGGCAATCTCATTGTGGACTTGAGCTATGGCCTGGTTGACCCCAGGGTCCGAATAGATGGGTAGGAGGAATAATGAACGAAAAAGACAATAAAACAAGGCCTCCTAAAAAAACCGGAATGATAAAACAACTTTTTGGCAAAAGAGAAGTTGGGGACATCTTCCAGGAAGAACAGATACAGGGCCCCTGGCGTACGGTAATGAAAACGTTTTTTTCAAAGAAAATCAATATTTTCAGTACAGCGGTATTTTTATTCATTGCCTTTATTTTGGTGGTATTTCCTTTGTTTAAACCCGTTGTACTTAGCGATCAGGAAACAACCCAACAGGATTTAGCACCGGGAAGAAGTATGATGAAAATTCCCGATGACAACTATCGTGTGATTTCTCAGGGTAAAAGTTTTGGAGTGGGCCTTACAGAAGACGGAAAAATCAATTTTTGGGGAAATGCTAAGGTTGGAAAACTCGATCTGGCAAAGATTCCCGATGAAATATTAAATGCTCAAATCGAAGATATATCCGTTGGTTTTGACCATATCTTGGCCTTAGACAACGAGGGTAAGGTTTATTCCTGGGGGAATAATCGCCTTCGTCAGACAAAGTTGCCTCCCGATGTAGCCAAAATGACCAATGTTAAACAGGTTGTCGCTGGTTTACAGATTAGCCTAATAGTCACCGAGGACAACA